>JAWOEP010000146.1:0-4114 GCA_046482705.1 Desulfotignum sp. | reverse complement strand
CAGAACAAAGGTGGTGGCAAGCCCCATGCCGATACCGTTTTCAACGGTTTTGGTCACCGCCAGCACCGGACATAGCCCCAGCACCAGGCGGAAAGGAGGTATTTCAGCCCATAGTCCTTTAGTAAATTCTTTAGCCAAGGATTGTGCCATGTGTATTTATCTCCTTTTATGCCTTATTGGATCTGTTTTTGAATTTCAGGTTTCAATTTGCTGTACAGTTCCTGGGCCTGGATGGCAGCCCGGGTTACAGCCCTGGAGGTGACCGTGGCCCCGGAAATGGCATCGATGGTGCCGTTGTCGGATTTAAGGGAAAGGTCGGCATCGATGGGTTTGTCTGCAAACTGGGAAACAAAAGTCAGTTCATCTTTGACGCGGGAACCCAGGCCCGGGGTTTCAGCATGGGTGGTGACCCTGGCCCCGACTAACTGATCCGTGTTCAGATTGATACCCACTATCAAACCGATATCACCGCCATATCCGCCTTTTCCAAAGGTTTCAAAGGCAACGGCAGTAGTTCCGTCCTGCAGTTTGGCCGGAAACATTTGGAGCGTACGCTTTTCAGTTTCTATATTGAAGCGTTCTTTGAGTGGGTCATTGGTCACATCGGAAAAAAGAGATTCAATGGCCGGCGCTTGTTGAAATTTTAAAATCTGTTCTTCGATTCTTAATTCCGTACCGGATTTGATCGCCGCCAGAAGCCCGCCGGAAACAGAGGCAAGCACGGTCAGAACGACAATCATGCTAATCATTTCACGCATTGCTCATATCCTTTCCCAAGGCTTTTGGTCTTAGGTTGTCTATAAGGGGAGTTACCAGGTTAACCAGCAGGATGGCCAGAATCGTACCGTCTGCATACGACCCGATATTTCTCATGAGAATGATCATGAACCCGCCCAGAAATCCGTAAATAAACATGGGAATCCGATTCACCGGCGAAGATGCACTTTCCGTGATCAGGAAAAATGCCCCCAGCAGGGTGTACCCTGACAACAGGTGGAACATAGGGCCGGCATAGGCATCCGGACTGGCTGCATGGAATAAAAATGCCGTTACCAGTATGCCTGCAATAAATGAGACGCTTAATTCCCAGCGGGAATAGCCCCTTAAAATAAGGTAGATGCCGCCCAGGACCAGGCCCAGACCGAAGACGGCGCCGATGGCACCCACCTCCCTGCCCAGGAACAGATCACCCAGAGCAAAAAAGTCTGCAGCAGCAGCTCCCTGGGCTTTAACAGCTGTCAGGGGTGCCAGGGCGGTAAAAGCAAAATCATAATCCACATAGGCGGTGTCAAAATCAAAGAACATGTTCCAGGACATCATGAGGACCGCCATGCCCAGCAGGGTGGGATTGAACGGACTGGATCCGATACCGCCGAATATCATTTTTCCGATAAATACCGCCACAAAGGTTCCCACCAAAATAAGCCACCACGGGGTGATGGCCGGCAGCATCATGCCGAACAGTAATCCGATGAGGGCAGCTTCCAGGTCACCAATGGTGGCGGGTTTTTTGGAAACAAGATTTATCACAAGTTCCCAGAACATGGCGCAGGAAAGGGATAAGGCAATTACACCCAGGGCAGGGGCGCCGAATTGCAGGATACCGAAAAGGGCGGCGGGCAAAAGGGCCAGCATATAGTTGAGGTTTTTTTGGAACACGCTGTCTCCGTCATGCCAGAACGGTGCATGGGAAACGGTTAGTTTGGTATTATTCATGGGCAGTCTCCCTTTTAAACTTCTGCGCGCAGTTTGTGCAGTTCATGTTTTCCCAGCCGTATATACTGGCCCAGGGCGATCTGTGATGTACAAACAAACCCGCATAATCCGCATTCGATACAGGCCTCAAGATCTCCTTTTTCCGCTGCTTCTTCAAACTGGTCAACCTCCAGAAACCGCACCAGCATGTTGACCGGGATACTGGCCGGACAGATCTGGATGCATTTGCCGCAGTTGACACAGGGGGTGTCTGAAATTTTCGGGAGTATTTCCCGGTCCTGGACCACAACTGTATCTGTATCCGGTGTTACCGGATGATGCGTTGTAAAAGTGGCGGATCCCCGCATGGGGCCGCCAATGATGACACGGTCCTGGTCATTGATCTGGATATCAAGCTGGTTGAATATGTGGCGTAAGGGGGTGCCGATGACCGCTTTTATCCGGTGCCGTAATCCTGCCTTGTCAACCAGGGTGAGATGTTTTTCAAAAACCGGGGCTTTTTTTTCATAGGTTTGGGCAAGAGAAACAACCGCTTCAGCCCGGATAAAGCAGATGCCCATATCTTCGGGGGTTTTGCCTGCAGGCAGTACTGTATCCAGATGGTCTTTCATGATCATGGCCGGCAGGGTATCAGGATACACATTGCTGGTTTTCAATACCTGCAGGGACGTAAACGCGGTCTGCCCGTTGAGCCCTTCAGGCAGGGTAAGGCAGATTCTGGCAGTTCCGGTGAGCCGTTTGAGGATCGCAGCACCCTGTTCCAGGTCCCGGGCATGGGCTGCACTGACATACTGGGATGTGGTGGACAAAAGGTCTGTTTCTGCGCCGGTGATGACAATGGTCCGGATTTTAAAATTCTCATCTGCCAGGATATCAAAGGGGAGAGCGCCGGGCAGTTTTTTCAGGTGCAGGGCCGCAGATGATATGTCTTCCGGTAATTCCAGGGGCGCTATTTCAGATATCTCGGCCGGGTCATGGGTAATGGTGATGCTGGTGGCAATTTCCCCGAAATCATCTGGATACGTGTCGATTAATTTTATGGTACCTGCCACAGGAGAAACAACATATGCGGTACTGTCCTCGTAAAGCGCCAGTTTCTGTCCTTTTTGCACCGGGTCGCCTTTTTTGATCAAGGCAGGCCTGGTGTTGTCAATGGCTTCGGTCAGCAATAATGTGACAAGACCTGGCAAAGGAATGGTCCGGGGTCCTTCAGGGTCCGGCTCAAGCAGGTCATAGGTCAGCCTGGGTTTGGATAGAGCAAAAAAAGATCGTTTAATCATGAGTTCCGTCCTTGTTTCGAAAAAACTGTGGTCATGGCTTTTGTGCTTTTACAAAGAAAACAATTGAAACCCGTTTCTTACATCACATGACAGGAATTACATTCTACCGGGCCGGCACCATAATCTGCATGGCATCCAATGCATTGTTCATGAAATGCATCAGGCAGTGACGGCATGTATTCATCACCGATTTCCCCATGGCATTCTCCGCATTCGTATATTTCATCATCGTACAGGTTGTGATGGCAGTCCAGACAGTCCAGAAGATATGTTTCCGTGTGGGTCTGGTGGGTGAATAAAACCTTGCCGGCATCGTTTTGGAACATCAGTCGGACTGGCTCGGCCGGCAAAGGAGGTGAAAAAGAAGCATAGCATACAATTCCTGTGATCAAAAAAACGGTCATGATCAAAACCGCTGCTTTCAGGTGTGGTTGTGATGTCATATGTAAATCTTCCAGTTTAAGGGTTAGAGTTTAGGAGACAAACCCACAACTGGCAGCGTATATAGTATATTGTGGCAGGGTTGGCAAGAAAAAAATTATTTTGAAGGAGTCGCGCAGGAGGCTGGTACAATGGGCTTTGTTTTTCGGACAAGCACGGGTTTGTATCCCTGCTTTTTATTTAAAGCCGCTGATTTTTTATGGAGAATAAAAAATGCTGCCCCAAATGATGAAAATCCCAGCACCATGGCCAGAAAAGACGGATTGATATGAATGAACGGTGCCAGTGCATTTCCGGCCAGGGCCCCCACCAGCAGACAGATGATGGGGACCACATAAACCAGGAAAGTCAGCAGCATGACCGGTTTGGTTTCAATGCCGATGATCACGGCATCTCCGGCCTGAACCCCGAGGGTATTGGAAACCTCTATCACCATTTCCTGGCCCCTGTGCATTGTCCCGCAGCTGGATTTTGCCGTACATCCTTCACAGGCACCGGTGCGGTTGGTTTTAATCCAGGCTGTACCCGAATCTGTCCGGGTCACTGTGCCGTATTCAGTGATCATGGTTTTTTAGCTTTTTTGCCCATATTCAAGTATATCATTATATTACAGGGTATGATGGTATGTCGGGATATTTGGTGTATCAGGTCATAATATCAATAATCCCGCCGCGTCC
>JAWOEP010000440.1:0-4795 GCA_046482705.1 Desulfotignum sp. | reverse complement strand
AAGATTTCAGGCTCATGAACGACCATGACAAACTCAAACTGGTGGACACCCTTTTTATGATCCATGAACACTATGACGTCGACGGGATAACCACTTTTGAAACCGGTCATGAAACCCGGGTGGACGCGTCCCATGTCGCTGATGGATTCAATGTGGTCTACAGGCTTTCGCCCCACGGTATTCCCGTCCCTGTGGGGCATCCTGTCCCGTCCTTTGAAGCGTTGAAAGCTTACAAACCCCCGGTGCCTGCAGCCGGAGACCTGGGACTTCTGCACCTGGCTGCGGACAGATTCAAAGGAAGCAAAGCCACCTTCTGGCTCATGCGGGGAGTTTTTGTACGCTCCTGGCGGCTGCTGGGCATGACGAATCTGATGATGAACATGGTCGGCAACCCTGCATTTGTCCATGCCGCGGCACAGATGATGCTGGAGTACAACCTGGCCCAGCTTGATCTGCTGGCAGAGGCCGGACTTGACGTTCTGGTCATTGAAGACGACATCGCCTCCACCAGCGGCCCGCTGATATCCCCGGACCATTTTAAAACCTTTGTCAACCGATATAACCGGCAGATCGTTGACAAGGCCCATAAAAAAGGAATAAAGGTTGTCCGGCATTCCGACGGCAACCTGTGGCCCCTCATGGATACCATACTTGACACCGGTTATGACGGCATAAATCCCCTGGAACCCCAGGCAGGCATGCATATCAAAAAGATGAAAGCCTTTTGCGGCGACAAGATCTGTCTGCTGGGCAATATCGACTGTGTGGATCTTCTGCCTTCGGGTACGCCTGATCAGGTGGAAGCGGCAGTCATTCAGGCCATTGCAGACGGTGGTGCAGGCGGGGGGCTGATCATCTGTTCTTCCAATTCCCTGCACCCGGGGGTGAATCCTGAAAACTGCATCGCCATGTTCCAGGCGGTGCGCAAACACGGGAAATACGAACAAAAAGGCCGGGCATGATGACGAAAAAACAGCCCTGGACGGTGTTCTGGCTGTTGTTTCTGCTGTACATGTTTGACTACATGGACCGGATGGTCATTGTGTCGCTCTTTCCCTTTCTCAAGCAGGATATGGGCATGACCGATGCCCAGTGCGGCCTTCTGGTGTCTGTTGTGTACTGGTCAATCCTGGGGTTTTCATTTCCTGTGTCCATTCTGGTGGACCGCTGGAGCCGCACAAAAAGCATCTCCATCATGGCGGTGGTCTGGAGCATGGCCACCCTGGCCTGCGCATTCACAAAAACATTTCCCCAGCTTCTGGCTGCCAGAACCGCCATCGGCATCGGAGAAGCCGGATATGCCCCGGGTGGTACTGCCATGCTGTCCGCCAGTTTTCCCATGGAAAAAAGGGCACGGATTCTGGGGCTGTGGAATGCATCCATTCCCCTGGGCAGTGCCTTGGGCATAGGCATTGGCGGATTTGTCGCCCACCATTTTGGCTGGCGCCATGCTTTCGGACTGGTGGCTGTTCCCGGGCTGGTCCTGGCGGTGTTGTTTTATTTTGTCAAAGACTATGAAACCGTCAAGCTCACCAAAATTGAAAAAACCGGCAAAGAAACAAAGATGCAGTTTCTGGATATGGCCAGGCAGTTTACCCACAACACCACCCTTTTGTGCAACAACCTGGCATTTGCCATGAATGTGTTTGTCACCACGGCGCTGCTGACATGGCTGCCCACCTATTTTCACCGGATGAGCGGCATTGCCATGGACAAGGCAAGCATGAAAGCCGGCTCCATCATGCTGCTTGCCATCATCGGGGCACCCCTGGGCGGGTTTCTGGCAGATGCGTGGATGAAAAAAAACAAAAAAGCCAGGCTCCTGTTTCCAGCGGTATCCTCTGTTTTCACAGGTGTTCTGCTGTTTATCGCCTTTGGTTTTTTACAGGGAACCTTTCAGTATATGGTGCTGCTCCTGGTGGGAATCACTGCGGTGGCCTTTGTTCCCTCCGGTGTGGCCGTGACCCAGGATGTGGTTCACCCGGGGCTCTGCGCTGTCTCCTTGAGTCTGAGTATTATCATTCAGCATCTGCTTGGTTCAAGTCTTGCCCCGGTTGTCATCGGCAACCTGTCTGATATGTACGGCATTGAAAACGCATTGGCAATCCTGCCGGCATTTGCACTGCTTGCCGCAGCAATGCTGTTTACCGGGTCGTTTTTTTACGAAAAAAATCTGTATACAGGCCGGGAGAGCAGCCTTTTACGGTGACACGATGGTGGCCAGTTCTTCTTTGGACAGGTGCCGGGGGAGAAATATCTTGAACGTGGTGCCGCTGCCCGGGGTGCTGTCAACGGTGATAAACCCGTTGTTCTGCCTGACGATGCCGTAGACTGTGGCAAGGCCCAGGCCTGCCGCCTCGCCCACGCCCTTGGTGGTGAAAAACGGCTCAAACAGATTGTCCAGGGTCTGCTTGTCCATGCCGCAGCCGTTGTCGCTGACGGAAAGCACAACAAAATCTCCGGGAACCGCATCGGCATGTTCGGTGGAACCGGCATGGTCAATGGTCATTGTGCCGGTTTCAATGATAATTTTCCCGTCATCTGACACCGCATCCCTGGCATTGACACATAAATTTGCCAGAATCTGGTCGATCTGGGAGGGATCCATTTTCACGGGCCAGATATTTTTGCCCGGTTTGTATACCAGATCAATCTCTTCTCCAATGAGGCCCCTGTGGAGCCTGAGCATGGATTCAATGGTCTGGTTCAGGTCAAGCACTGCAGGGGCAGCGGTCTGTTTTCTGGCAAATGCCAGCAGCTGGCTGGTGACAGCTGCGGAATGCTGGGCAGCTTTGAGAATTTCCTGGAGGCAGTGGTGGGAAAAATCATTGGGGTCTGTCTGGTCCATGGCAAGCTCTGCATTGCCTATGATGACGCTGAGCATATTGTTGAAATCATGGGCCACCCCGCCTGCCAGGTTGCCAACAGATTCCATTTTCCGGGCCTGGTTGATACGGGTTTCCAGGCGTTTGCGCTCTGATACATCCCGGGCGATTCCCAGTATCACCGGGCGGTCATTCATGTGAAACGGAGAGGTGCGGATTTCCACAACAACGGTCTTGTCGTTTTTGGTGACCAGGGAGATCTCATCAGGCCCTGTTGACCGGCCCTGGATATTTTTCCCCAGAAGATCCAGGGCTTTTGGCGCCTCATCAGGGGGCAGAATACCCAGGGTGAGAAAGTTTTTTCCAATAAAGGCTTTTCGGGAGATGCCCATCAGGGTTTCAGCAGCCTGGTTGCCGTCAATAAAACTGCCTTCCAGATCGGTCAGGTACATGGCATCCGGGGCCACTTCAAATAAGGTTCTGAACTGAATTTCGCTTTGTTTGAGTTTTGTTTCAACCGTTGACCGCTGGCGCATCTCTTTTGACAGTTTTTCATTGGCACGGGCAAGTGCCTCAGCCTGGCTGTGCACGGTTGCAGCAGAGCGGATCAGATGTTCCTGGAGCATGCCGGCACCCAGAATAAGGGTGCCGGCCAGAAGGATGAAAACCCCGGCAGCTGTTATCCAGGAAACCAGGTGACCTGTGGTGGCAGGCATGCCCGGGGTTATGGGAAACATGCCGTACACAAAACACAGGCCAGCACCGATCAGAGAAACAAGGCACAGGCCTCCGACAAAAAGGCCGCTGCGTATTCCCAGCAAAACCGTTGCCAGCACAGTGATGGTTAAAAAAATTTCAATCCCTGCACCGGAAAAAGAAAAATGCATCAGATTGAAAAAAGATATCACATACAGGCATCCCAGCATCACGCAGGCACTGAACACAAAGGGCAGGCGGGTGAAGGCCAGTGTGGCGGCAACTACCAGAAAATACAGGACGATGTATAATATCACACCGCCAATCTGGTTCAGTGCGATGGCTTCAAGACAGGCCATGACAAGTGCCGGCAGACCCAATATGGACAGGGCGATCAGCATGCCTTTGAGCAGCCTTGCGCGCATGGCAGACAGGGAATCAAGGGGATGGATTTGTGTCATTTGTATACCGGGTATTTTTGGGATCATGTGATAATCCAGTTAAAGTTATCTGCGGCCAGGATAATAGCAGAATTTTTTCCGGTGGGACAGGCAAAATTTGTAACAGCCCAAGGCCGTCGCATGTAACCAAATCCTGTTCAGCTGCTTGATACCCGCCCCCTGAGGATGCCAGGTTTTCGATCGTTCTGTGCAGCACTCTGTCCCAAGCCCCGCCCCTGGTGGTGTCCTGTGCCCGGCCCGAGATCTGCGGGGGCCTGTTTGCATAAGAACAATGAAGCGTGGCAACCCGTTTTCTGGTTGAAAACCATCCCGGTATATTTTACCTGGCCCCCTCCGACTCTGACGGTCCGTTCACAGGACACCACCAGGGGCTTCCCAGAGAAGCGCACGCTACTATAGCAAATATTCAGGTTTTTGAATATTTGCTTGACATCGGATAATTGTATACAGTACACAATGACATGCCGCCTGTTACAAAAAATGGTAAAATCCATTAGGCGCCTTACTCCTCAGTTTCTGTTATAAAAACAAGAAAATGAGGAGGGGCAACCGGCTGCCCGAATCTCATTTGTTACAAGGATATGCCATGACTGCAAAATCACATGAAAAAGAGCTGGAAAGGCTGAAAACGCTTCAGCAAAAGGCATTGATGGGGGGTGGTGAAAAATCTATGGGATAGACCTGGCACTCCACCGGTCTCCCGTTCAGCAGCGCCGCGGTCTGGTGCGCGAGTTCCTCGATCGCGTCCTTGCCGGTGGAGTGCCAGGTCTATCCCAAGCAGATCGCCTTCAACGCCCTGCCGCATATCGATGC
>JAWOEP010000372.1:0-5579 GCA_046482705.1 Desulfotignum sp. | reverse complement strand
GCAGGAGATCGTATCACACCCGATCAGTTCTATGAATCAATGATTGATGCAGATGTTGCACTCAATGGTGCTTTTGTTTATTTGCAGGATGTTATGCCCCAATTAATTATGCTCGATGGTTTGAGAAGCGACATGATGGATGTTACGGGTAGGGCTAATAATGATTTTGTTGATATCAATAACCAGGTTTTCGACAAGGAGAATCCGATTTTAGATCCGTCTAGTTTGTATAAGGTTATAATCAATGCAAATGAAGTTTTAAACAATATTGATACAATAGAATACAGGGACCGAGAATTAACTGAGGTTAAATTACATCAATACAAAGGGGCATTGGTTACGTGGCGTTTATTCAGAAGCCTTTTTCCATGCAGGATATCGCTGTCAAAGTGCATGCATCAATAAAGCAGACATAAAACCATCGGCATAAAATGCCGGCACCAACCAGGGCTCCTTTATTGTAGCATCATTCTGAGGCGGGGCCATCAAGGGACAGGGCATAAACACAGTGCTGGTTGCGCCCGTTGGCCTTGGAACGGTACAAGGCTTTATCTGACATGGTGATTATTATGTCACTGGAGGATCTTTGTTCCGGAATACATGTGCCGATACCCAGGCTTACACTCACGCATTTGCTGACACTTGAGGTTTTATGTTCAATGTGCAGGCTCTGTATGGCTGTTCTGATTCTTTCCGCAATCAGTTCAGCACCCTGAATGCCGGTATTGGGAAGAATTGCGGAAAATTCTTCTCCACCATATCGTGTGACCACATCACTTGAACGGCATACACTTTTATCAATTGCGGCAGCAACTTTTTTCAGGCAGTCATCTCCTGCCTGGTGGCCATATGTATCATTGAAATTTTTAAAAAAATCAATATCGCAGAGTATGAGTGATAAAGGTTTTTTTTCACGGATATGCCTGTTCCATTCATTTTCCAGGCATTCATCAAATTTGCGGCGATTGGGTATTTGTGTCAGGCCGTCCATCACAGACAATGCCGTCAGTTTTTCATTGGCTTTTTTAAAATTTTGTTCCGCTTTCACCGTGTCCCGTATATCAACAGCATACCCGTTAAATCCGTTGTTTTTGCCTGATGCCGTATAGCTGATTTTTGCAAAACACAATGCCCACATATAGGAAGGTGTGCCTTTGCGTTTCAATCGACATCTGAATTTTGCCACTTTTTCGGTTTCAAAAAGGCTGATCATAAACTCTTCAGCCCTGTGGGGGTCAAAAAATACCTGGGTGGCAAAATCCGTGATCTGATTGGCTATCATATCGGTTGATTCATATCCGAGCATCCATGCAAATTCCGAATTTGCCTCGGTGATGCTGCCGTCCAGGCTGACATGGAAAATACCGATGGGGGCATACCGGTAAATTTCTTCAAGATGCACTATCTGTTGTTTTAAATCGTTTTTGTACGGCATCTGCCCGGAGATATCTTTGGCCAGAATGGCATGCCCGCATGTTTTATTCTGCTGGTTGACAATGGGAGAATAAAAAATTTCACAGGTAAAGGATTTTGGTTTTTTGGTGATCCCGCAGTCGGATATTACCACTGCCTGTCTGGCGCAGGTGATTTCTTCTTTATTGATGGGAATGCACGTATCCACCCGGCAGCCGATTATATCATCTTCTGAGTAACCGAATATTTGTGATGCGCCGGTATTCCAGGAGGTGACCTGAAAATCCAGATTCATTTCCATATAACCAAGCCTGGCCTGGCCAATGAGGTTTCCCAGCGCAAGAATTCTATCAAACAGTTTAATATCCATACCCGCCAGCATTGTTTAAATTTATTTTGGACCGATCCTATGAAATTTTTTTTACACCCTTTTGTCAGTTTTTTCAGGGTCTTCGAGGTCTTCGATCCGGCATTCATCCGGATTGTCAAAACACTTTTCCACCTGGCTGCGTAATACCGAACGGGTGTCCGCATACCTGACCACAAGCCAGTATCCGATACTCATGGAAAATACCAGGGCCGCTGTGGCAAAGATATAATCCGGAGTAATAATTTCAAAATCAAGGATAATGACTTTCCGGGCAATGGCCATCAGGGCTGTGGCCATGACAATTTTTACATGGATAATATCATCCCTGAGATAAATGGTGATATTGATAAATATTTCAATGGCAATCAGCACCGCCATAAATGTACCAAAAGTGGCCAGGATATCACTGATGGTCAGGAGCATGACAGGGGGGGTGCGCAGTTTCTGATAAATTTCCCAGGCCACATCCACCACTCCCAAGAGTATTACCAGGGTCATGAGGACTGCCAGACAGCGGACACTGAAGCGGATCAAAATCCGCAGTTTTTGAATTATGGGCTCGTGCGGGGTGAACATATCATCCATAATCTGATATCCTTGTTCTGCGTTAATTCATATGGTTTTGAAATTGTTCATAAAGAACAAACTAAGCATCAATGGCCCATGATGCAATCGGGGGGTCGGTTTTTTCCGGGAATCAAACCATTCGGCACTTAAAGGGGGCAACCCTGTTTCTCCCTGTTTCTTTTGCCTTGTAAAGGGCTTTGTCTGCCTGTGCAATAAGCGCATCCCGGTTCTTGATTGTTTTTGTGTATTCAGTGACGCCCGCACTTACAGTAAGAAAAAGGCCCGGGAATCTGCTGGCCAGAAGCCTGCCTAGCTGCTGGATCTCCAGTCGGATCCTTTCAGCATAGACAAGGGCTTCGGACAGGTCGGTATTGTTCAGCACCACAATAAATTCTTCACCGCCATACCGCCCGACATGGTCAAATGGCCTGGAAAGTTTTTTTAAGGTTGTGGCAATCAGTTTTAAAACATTGTCTCCGGTCTGGTGCCCGAATGTATCATTGAATTTTTTAAAATAATCCACATCAATCATCACAAGAGAGAGCGCATGTTTTCCCTCCACAGCCTTTCGGAATGAACCGGCCAGCAGTTCATCAATGGCCAGTCGGTTCAAAAGGCCTGTCAGCGCGTCTTTATAAGAAGCTGCTTTTGCTTCTTTATAGGCACCTGCATTTTCCATGGCCATGCCAAGTTCAGCTGCCACCATGGCAATGGCAGATAATGTATCCGGGAGGAAGGGACTTCGGGAAACAATGTTGTCCATGCCAAGGATGCCGATTACCTTGTTATCGCTGCAGAAAGGTACGATGACCATTGTTTTGATTTTGAAAACACCCAAAGCCTGTTTTTCCCCAGATGTCCGACCGGTAATGATTACAGGTTTTTTGTCTCTCAGGCAGTTGATAAATCCGCCGGCGGTTTTATTCATGGGAATTTCAATTGATTTCAGATCCCTGCAGGTCCCGGAAGTATCAAAGCATTCGATTACTTTAAGGCTTCTCAAGGTTTTTACCACTTTCATGATATACACCCTGTCGCAGGGGAAATCCTCATAAACCGCCCGCAATGTTGTGCTGATAATGGCTTTCGGGTCAAGGCTGCGATGGGGGGTAATGATGCTGCGCGTTATTTTTGAGACATCAACCGCCGCTGCCTGCCGGTCATCCCTGTAATGATACATGGTGTTGATACTGCTCAAATTCAGATTGGCCTTGAACAGGTTTTCCCGGAACTGACCGGCGGAAGGAAAAACAAAATTATAAAATTGTGATGTGCTTTCCATTTCCCTGTCCATGCAGGAGATGACCCCGGTAAAATCAATATTATCCAGGTTGATATTGTTTCCAACTTCAGGTTGCAGAAACGGGGGACGGATGATATCAACAGATCCCATTCCCTGTGTCCATGCCAGAAAATTGGCAAGAGATACAATGGCTATAAGCCGGGCTTGGTTTTGAGAAAAATTCAGATGGTCATACCGCTGGTGATGAAATTTCAACACCAGAGAAAGGGGCTCCGGCAGTTGCCACAAGGCGCAGTAATAGGCACCCACATCATCATGACCCATACCCATGATATCTCTTTCTTCGGTGATCATCGTGCCGGTGTGTTTGGCCACATTGGCGATAAAATCATCATAGTCAACACAGCCGTACAGGTCAAAAATAATCTTTCCCAGGTCATGCAGAAGTCCGCATATATAGGCTTGCTCAGGCGCTGGATAACCGGTTTCCTGTGCAATGGCCTTGCTGAGAACCGCTACACAAAGGCAGTGGCGCCAGAAAAAAACTCTGTCAAAATGGCGTTTTGCTCCGGGCTTGATCATTTTTTCAAAAACCGCGACGTCCAGGGCAATTTTTATGACCTCATCAACACCAAGGTGAATCACAGCTTCTGAAACAACAGTGATTTTTCGCCTCAGGCTGTACATAGCCGAGTTGACAATCCCCAGTACCTTGGCGGAAATACCGGGATCTGTTTTTACAAGTTTGCAAAGATCTTCAATAGAAGCATCCTCGTCAATGGACAATGCCAGCAGTTTGGTCATCACCGGAGAAAAACTTGGAATTGCTTCGGCTTCAACACGCAGAACCTGCTTGATATCAGATTTCAAAGGAAATATGAATTTTTCTTCGATGGTCATAAACAAAATCAGCGGGAAAACCGGATGGTCATGGCCGTGACAACCCCCCAGACCCAGTTGTATAAAACCACCAGAAGAGGTGTCCACATGCCCAGATCCATGCCGGCAAACCCTTTGCCTGCCACATGGGGAAAAATGTAAAAAAGCTGAACTGCTGCGGGAAAAAGTCCCAGCAGGCTGCCTTTAAGCAGGAACCGGGATTTTAAAAAAGGCAGGATAAACAGCAGTCCCCAGATACCGCCCCATACAATTCTTGGGTACAGCCATGCTGGTGTCAATGCCGGTGCAATGGACACGCCAAGCAGCCGGGCAATGCCCTGTTCTCCAAACTGCCAGACCAAAAGGCTGTTGGCAAGGGCTCCCAGGCATCCGGCTGAAAAGCAGATCAGCAGTTTTTTCATAAGGCTCATTCCTTGGGTTTTTGATATATGAAAATAACTTATGATACGGTAAAATCCGCTAAAATGCAAAAAATATCAGTCTACGCCAGGGCCAGGGCCACAAGGCATCCCGGCACCATGGCTGCCAGCATCAGCAGGGGCAGTCTGAAATTGTCTTTGAACCCGGCAATGAAGGCAAATATCACCCCCTTGACAAGGGTATTGGTTATGCAGGCCAGAATAATTCCCAGAACCGCCACCTCTGCGGCCAGATCCTGTTTGGCGGATTTGGCCAGGGAAAGGACAATGGCATCCACATCCATCAGGCCGGAAACCACTGACAGCGCATATATCCCGTAATTTCCGAACCATGCTTTCATGGCCTCAGATAAAAGAAGCACAGCAGCCAGTAAAAATCCGAACTTCAGGGCCATGCCGAGCTGCAGAGGATTTTTCATTGCAATGGGCTGATGCCCGCCTGTTTTTCCCCCCGGGCGCCGCCATACAAAGACAAGGGCGCAGATCAGTCCGGCAAACATGGTGGTCAGCGGCATCCACAAGGCATCCATCAGTCCGGGATATACAACAAGCACCTCAATGACAACCCGGATGAACATGATGGCAGCGGCCAGTAAAACACCACCTGCAAAAAGATCACTGCTTTTTTGTCTTTTTGCAAAACGGGCCAGGCTGAAGGTGACGGCTG
>JAWOEP010000359.1:0-3449 GCA_046482705.1 Desulfotignum sp. | reverse complement strand
ACCCGAATCCAGGAACATGAGCGGCCCCAGGTATCCAATATTAAACATATCCGCAAGCTGCTTCTGGCGGTGGAGGAATCAGACCGCAAACTGGTATCTGACGGCACCGCCATTATCGGTATCACGGGCGGACCTGTATCTGATTATGCCATAGCCGCCCATTTTAAAGGAGATTATGGATTTTTGTACCTGAATGGTACCAGGATCGCTTCTTTTTTTGACGGCAGTTTCCATTCCACCACCAGGGAAGCCAAACTGGTGGAACTGGAAGAACTGCTTTTAGATACAGATCTGGACACCGCTGGATCCACCATCCTTTTTCAGGTGGTATCCCACCTGGTCCACAGCGCAGGCAGGGCCCGCCATGGCTGTACCCTGGTCATCGATCTCAATGACCCGCCCCTGCGGCTGTCCGGTCATGTGCTGGACCCGCCCCTGAGCCTTGTGGAACCCCAGAACATTGATCTTGTCTGCTCCCTGCTGAAAATTGACGGGGCCGTCCATTTGACGGCTGACAGTGCCGTTCACGGGTTTGCCTGCCTGCTGGACGGGCGCACCATCAACTGGGAGAACATGGCAAGGGGCGCCAGGTATAATTCTGCTCTGCGGTTTTCAGCGGCCAATGCCGGAATTATTGTGGTGGTGGTGTCTGCAGACCGGCCCGTATCCATAATTTTTAACGGTATTGAAATCAGTGCATTTTGCAACTGGAGACCGGTGAGCCAGCATACGCCGGAACCCGTAAGGCTGGATAAACATTTAAATGGAGAACAGCTATGAGCCACGACCATAATCACGAGCACGGCAGCAGCCGCAGCCACACCCATGAACATGGACATACCCATGAACATGATCACACCCATCCCCATGAACACAGCCATCAGCATGAAGCCGGGCATCAGCATGAACACATCCGGGGGAAAGACCGGGAAGATGCACAGGAAATGTCTCTGGAAGACAAACTGGCTGTTCTGCTCTCCCACTGGGTGGACCACAATGACAGCCATAAGGACAATTTTTTTTCCTGGGCCAAAAAAGCGGAAGCGGCCGGATTAAAAGAGATCGCAACCCAGCTGGAACAGGCAGGGGCTTTATCTGAAAAAGTGACCCTGGCATTAAAACAGGCCCAAAAAGTGCTCAATGGATAAGCATATTTTTCACCTGGCAGGCCAGCGGTTAATGCTGGGATTTGAAGGCACGGGCCTTAATCCGGATCTAAAGCAGATTATCGAAAAATACCAGGCCGGTGGCATTATTTTGTTCCGAAATAATATCCAGTCACCGGCACAGCTGGGGCAGCTGTGTCATGATGCCCAGGCCTTTGCAAAATCCTGCGGCCAGCCCCCTTTGTTCATTGCAGTGGACCAGGAGGGGGGAAAGGTTGCCAGGCTCCCGGAACCCTTTACAAGGTTTCCTGGCAACCCGTATATCAGAACCCGGTCAGAAGCTGAGAATTTTGCCCGCATTACAGCCAGAGAACTCAGGGATGCCGGGGTCAATATGAACCTGGCACCGGTGATGGATGTGGTGCACAGGCAGACCGATTCCATTATGCAGGACCGGGCCTTTGCCGGAGATGCCCGCACCGTGGCGGATCTGGGAACCGCGGTCATAAAGATGCTGCAAAAAAAAGGCATCATGGCGGTTGCCAAGCATTTTCCCGGCATCGGCAGAACCGTGCTGGATTCCCATCACCAGCTGCCTATCCTGGATGCAGATCTTTCCACCCTGGAAGCATCGGATCTGGTGCCTTTTGAAGCAGCTGTGCATGCGGATGTCACAGGGCTGATGCTGTCGCACATCGTGTATCCCCGGCTGGATCCCTTGTGGCAGGCCAGCCTGTCCGTGGCCATTGCCCGGGATCTGGTAAGAAATGTTTTGGGGTTCCAGGGGCTGGTGCTCACCGATGATCTGGACATGAAGGCCATTGGCCATGATATGGCAACCTGCATGGCACAGGTTCTGGCGGCAGATATCGACCTTGCCCTGATCTGCCATAAAGGGCCCAACATTGAAAATGGGTTTCAGGCCCTGTCGGGGCAGCTGGCATCAGACACAGCACTGCAGGCCGGGGCAGAGATCTGTCTGAAAAGAATATACGGGTATAAGCAGAAATATCTGGGCTGGCATCTGTCCTGAGAATGGCATGCCTGATGCAGGGTCCTGGAAAAAAACACCATCTTTGTTGCTACTGGTACAATGTTCTGGAAAAAAACAGGATACTTCTGGCTAGGGGTGCAGGGACCTGGAAAAAACGTCATCTTCCAGGCCGCAGGTGCAGCCGTCCCGGATCATGACCGCTCCCCGTGCCGCCACCATGGCGGCATTGTCGCCGCAAAGAGATAAGGGCGGTGCAATGACCTGGATGTTTTTGAGGGCAGCACGCCGCTTCAGGGCGGCCACAAAGGTCTGGTTGGCTGAAACCCCGCCGGAAATACCAATCCGGCGGCAGGACCTGTACCTGGCCGCCCGGAGCAGTTTTTCACAGAGCACATCGATCACTGCCGCCTGAAAATCGGCGGCCACCTGGGCTTTTTCTGCCGGGCTTTTTACAGGATTTTCGTGAATATAGCGGGCCACAGCTGACTTAAGACCGGAAAAGCTGAAATCAAAACTGTCTTTTTCCAGAAGGGACCTGGGAAAGCGGATCTGACCGGAATCCCGGGTTCTGGCCATCTGCTCAATCACAGGCCCTCCCGGATACCCCAGGTCCAGCATTTTGGAAACCTTGTCAAAGGCTTCTCCTGCAGCATCATCCCTGGTCTGGCCCATGAGTTCAAACCGGTTGTCGGCTGAGACATGGTAGATGTTGGTATGGCCCCCTGATACCACCAGGGCGGTAAAGGGAAATTGCAGATCCGGTTCTGCCAGAAACAGGGAATGGATGTGGGCTTCCAGATGGTTGACCCCGGCCAGGGGTAGGCCCCGGCCCCAGGCAAAGGCTTTGGCAAAGCAGAATCCCACCAGCAGGGCACCGATGAGTCCCGGGCCCCGGGTGGCAGCCACCCCCTGGATATCGTTTATGGAAATACCTGCTTGGTGCAGGGCTTTTTCCACCACCGGGGTAATGGCTTCCACATGCATGCGGGATGCCAGTTCCGGTACCACGCCCCCATACCGGCTGTGGACTTCCACCTGGGAGGCGATTACCGAGGACAGGATCCTGTTGTTTTTATCCACCACGGCTGCTGCAGTTTCATCACAGGAAGATTCAATGCCGAGAACGATCATTGAAGATCAGATCCAGTGGATCTTTTTTTCATTGTCTTTTCTGGCGGTGATTTCACCGATGACATAGGCTTTTTCTTCCATGGCTGCCAGACGGTCCATCACTTCCTGTGCACATTTTTCCGGCACCACCATCACCATGCCTATTCCGTTGTTGAATGTTCTTTGCATTTCCGTATCTGCCACATTGCCCAGATTCTGTAGCAGCCTGAAGATGGGGG
>JAWOEP010000352.1:0-17352 GCA_046482705.1 Desulfotignum sp. | reverse complement strand
GCTTTGGTCCATCTTCATGGGGTTGCCTGTTCCCCAACAGGAAAAAAGGACCATACCAGCCTGGATCATCTTGCGCCATCTCAGATGCATCTGGTGCGCAGTCTGCTGGCAGGTTATGAAGGCACCGTGAGCCTGGAGGTGTTTAACCGGCAGAACCTGAACCGTTCCCTGACAGTGTTGTCTGATATGTTTTATGATATTCCGTCCCATCTGCCGGGTTGAACCTTTCCATTGAAATATGGTACGCTTCATCATGTGAAACGTGTTTAAACAGGCTGCATCCGGATCTGATTTTTGTGACCTGTCAGATGCAGGCCCGGGAAAAATGAACAGGAAACCCATTATGTCATTGGTGCAGAAAAGAAGAAAAACCCGGCAAATCCGTGTGGGCAATGTGCCTGTGGGATCAGAGGCACCGGTTTCGGTCCAGTCCATGACCAATACCCGAACCCGGGATGTGACAGCCACTGTCCGCCAGATCAAAAGCCTGGAGGCGGCCGGATGTGAGATCATCCGGGTGGCAGTACCGGAAATGGCTGATGCAGGCGCCATCCGGCAGATCAAAGAGCAGGTGACCATCCCTGTGATCGCGGACATCCATTTTGATTATAGGCTGGCCCTGGCTGCTGCTGAATCAGGGGCAGATGCGCTGCGCATCAATCCCGGCAATATCGGGGCCCGTCACAAGGTGAAAAAAGTGGTGGACTGCGCAAAAGCCCATGGGATTTCCATCCGCATAGGCGTTAATGCCGGATCTTTGGAAAAAGAGATTGCACAGCGCCTGGGGGCCACATCCGAGGCCATGACGGAAAGCGGCCTGGCAAATATCCGGATACTGGAAGACCTGGGGTTTTATGATATCAAGGTGTCGCTGAAAGCATCGGATGTGGCCCGCACTGTGGCAGCCTACCAGCTGCTGGCCCAAAAAACCGATGTGCCCTTTCATGTGGGCATCACCGAGGCAGGGGGGCTGTATGCCGGCATCACCAAGTCCGCCATCGGTATCGGCATGCTGTTGTCACAGGGACTGGGGGATACCATCCGGGTGTCATTGACCCGTGATCCGGTGGAAGAAATCCGCACCGGATATGAAATCCTGCGGGCACTGGGACTGCGGAACAGAGGGCCTGAAATCATTTCCTGTCCCACCTGCGGCCGGTGCAGGATCGATCTGTTTAAAATTGCACAGGATGTAGAAAAAGCTTTACTTGAATGCGACTCTCAGATTAAAGTTGCCATTATGGGGTGTGTGGTCAACGGGCCGGGCGAAGCAAAAGAAGCAGACATCGGCATTGCCGGCGCTGACGGCACAGGAATGATATTTAAAAAAGGCAGGGTGTTTAAAAAAGTGGCCCAGGACCAGCTTGTGACACAGCTGCTGTATGAAATCGATAAAATGACGCAAAATTCGGAGGATGTGAATGGGAGCAAAGAATAAAACGGCAATTACCCCCACCCGGGAAGAGGATTACGCCCAGTGGTATCAGGAGGTCATCAAGGCATCGGATATGGCGGAAAATTCACCGGTAAGGGGCTGTATGGTCATGAAACCCTGGGGATATGCCATTTGGGAGAATATCATGAACCAGATGGATGCCCAATTCAAGAAAACCGGGGTTAAAAACGCCTATTTTCCTTTGTTTATCCCGTTGTCCTACCTGGAAAAAGAAGCCGAACATGTGGAGGGATTTGCCAAGGAATGCGCTGTGGTCACCCACCATAAACTGGAAAAAGGCAAAGACGGCAAACTTGTGCCGGCCGGCAAACTGGCAGAACCTTTGATTGTCCGGCCCACTTCTGAAACCATTATCGGAGAATCCTTGTCCAGATGGACATCTTCCTACCGGGACCTGCCCATCCTGCTGAACCAGTGGGCCAATGTGGTCCGATGGGAAATGCGTACCCGTATGTTTTTGAGAACCAGTGAGTTTTTGTGGCAGGAGGGACATACGGCCCATGCCACAAAACAGGAAGCAGTGCAAAGAACCATGCAGATGCTCGATCTGTATGCCGAATTTGTGGAAAAATATCTGGCTATGCCAGTAATCAAGGGCCGTAAAACCATTTCAGAAAGATTTCCCGGTGCAGATGACACCACCTGTATTGAATCCATGATGCAGGACCGCCGGGCCCTGCAGGCAGGCACCTCCCATTTTCTGGGCCAGAATTTTGCCAGAGGCTCCGACATCCGGTTCCAGAACGAAGACGGCCAGGAACAGTATGCCTGGACCACCTCCTGGGGCACCTCCACCCGGATGATCGGCGGCATGATCATGGTGCATTCAGATGATGACGGTCTGGTGGTGCCTCCGCGCATCGCCCCGGCCCATGTGGTGATCCTGCCCATCATCAAAAAAGGGGATGACAATGCAAAGGTGCTGGAAAGCGCCAAAGCCCTGAAAGCAGCATTGCAGGCTGAAAAGTTTAATGACCGCGCGGTGGAAGTGGAAATCGATGACAGGGATATCGGCGGTACCAGGGGCTGGGACTGGGTGAAAAAAGGTATTCCCCTCCGGGTGGAACTCGGCCCCAGGGATATTGCCAACAACACCGTGTTCATGGCCCGCAGGGATATGCCGGCCAGCCAGAAGCAGAGCATGGACCAAACGGTTTTTATCAATACCATCTCCGAGATCCTGGACAGTATGCAACAGAATCTGTATGACCGGGCCCTGGCGTTTCAAAAAGCCAACACTTTTCATATCGATACTGAACAGGAATTTTATGATCTGTATAAAAACACAAAAGGCGCCCACAACGGTGCTTTTGTTTTCTCCCACTGGTGCGGATCCCGGGCATGTGAAGAACAGATTAAAAAGGATCTGTCAGTCACCATCCGGTGTATTCCATTTGACAGCCCAAAAGAAAACGGCCAGTGTATCTGCTGTGAAAAAGCCAGTGAACAGCGGGTGCTGTTTGCCAAGGCCTATTAACCGGATGAAGATCTTCTGCCGGGCAGGATAGGGTCAGTCCATGATTCGCATCACCGACATACTGGACACCATTCTTGAATACAATCCGGACGCAGATCTGGATATCATTGACCGGGCCTATGTGTATTCCGCCCGGGTCCATGAAGGACAGGTCCGGCTGTCGGGAGAACCCTATCTTTCCCATCCTCTGGAGGTGGGAAAAATCCTGGCTGACATGCGCCTGGATGTGGAAAGCATTGCTGCTGCCCTGCTCCATGATGTCATTGAAGATACCCCGGCCACCAAAGAAGATATTCAGGATATGTTCGGACCCGGTGTAGCCCATATTGTGGAAGGGGTGACCAAGCTGTCAGCCCTTCCTTTTTCCAATAAAGTCGCCCAGCAGGCAGAATCATTGCGGAAAATGATTCTGGCCATGGCAGATGACATTCGGGTGGTGCTCATCAAACTGGCGGACCGGATCCACAACATGCGGACCCTTAAATACCATAAAAATCCGGATAAACAGGCAGCCATCGCCCAGGAGACCCTGGACATATACGCACCCATTGCCGCCCGGTTGGGCATATTCTGGGTCAAGCATGAACTGGAGGAGATCGCCTTTTACTATACCCTGCCGGATGAGTATGAATATATCGATGCCCTGGTGAACCGGGCCAAGGATGAAAAAGAAGAATATATCAAGGAGGTGTCCACCAGCCTCCACTATAAAATGGAGGAAATGGAACTGCCCTGTGATATCAAGGGCCGGTACAAGCAGCACTACAGCATTTACCAGAAAATGATCTCCCAGAACCTGGATTTTGATGAGGTCTATGATATCATCGCCTTCCGGATCATTCTGGACACGGTTCCCCAGTGCTATGCCGCCATGGGCGCCATTCATTCCATGTGGAAGCCTATCTACTACAAGATAAAAGATTATATCGGCAATCCCAAACCCAACATGTACCAGTCCATCCATACCACGGTCATCGGCCCCAAAGGTGAACGGGTGGAAATCCAGATCCGGACCCAGGAGATGGACAGGATTGCAGAATCCGGTATTGCGGCCCACTGGAGCTACAAGGAAGGTACCCGCATCGATGAGACCACCGGGGAAATGTTTGCCTGGATCCGGAACCTGGTGGAAAATCAGGAAAATTTCAATGATCCGGACGAATTTCTCGAAAATGTGCGCATTGACCTGTATCCGGATGAAATATATGTGATCACGCCTGCCGGTGATATCAAAACCCTTCCCAAAGGGGCCACGCCCGTGGATTTTGCCTACAGGATCCATACGGAGGTAGGGGCGGAATGCACCGGCGCCAAAGTCAACGGCAAAATCGTTACTCTGGCCCATGAGCTCAAGACCGGTGATACCGTGGAGGTCATTACCACCAAAGGACATACCCCCAGCCCGGACTGGTTGAATTTTGTCAAAACGGTCAAGGCCAGAACCAAGATCCGGGCCCTGATCAATGCCAGGGAAAAAGAACGGTCCTACTCGCTGGGCAGGGAAATGTGTGAAAAACTGTTCCGGAAGAAAAACCAGAACTTCAATGCCCTGATAAAATCCGGCAAAATAGGGGAAGTGGCAAATACCTTCGGCTTCAAGACCGTGGATGATCTTATTGCCCATGTGGGATTCGGCAAACTCACCCCCATGCAGCTTTTCAACAAAGCCCTGCCCCAGCTGGAGCAGGAGAGCAGAGAGGAAGGGTTTTTATCAAAAATTGCGGACAGCCGGCAGAAAAAATCAGATACCGGCATCATTGTAAAAGGGCTCAACGATATTCTGGTAAAATTTTCCAAATGCTGCAATCCCCTGCCCGGCGATCCCATCACCGGTTATATTACCCAGGGCCAGGGGGTAACCATTCACCGGAAAAACTGCATCAATGTCATGAAAATGAGCCAGGAAAGACTGATAGATGTCCAGTGGAGCGATGAATATACAGAATCCTATCCAGCCAGTATTCGGATCAGAACCGATGACCGGTTTGGTCTGCTGGCAGATATTGCGTCAATTATTTCCAAAAACAAAGCCAATATTTTAAATGCCAAAACCGATACTTCTGATATCGGGGTGGCTGTTTTGTATTTTACGGTTATGGTGGAAAGTTCCAACCAGCTGCGAAAACTCATGTCCGAACTTCGGCGGGTGAAAAAGGTGTTGGATGTCAAACGCATTGTCCGTCACGAGTAACAGCCAAGCCATGCAAAAGGAAGATGTGTATATGAAAAAAAAATTTATTCTGGACACCAATGTCATCCTGCATGACAGCGGGTGCCTTCACCAGTTCAAGGACAATGATATTTATATCCCCATTACGGTGATTGAAGAACTGGATAAATTCAAGAAGGGAAACAATGTAATCCACTGCAATGCCAGGGATTTTTTGCGAAACCTGGATGCATTGTCCAGCGAGAGAATGTTCAACGGCGGCGTTCCCATTGAAGACGGGAAAGGTTCCATTGCCATTTGTCTGGATGTGAAGCTGGACGATAAGATCAAAGAAAATTTTACGGAAATAACCCCGGACATAAAGATTTTAAATATTGCCTATTCCATCGCCAAAAAACATAAATTCCAGAATGTTGTCTTTGTCACAAAAGATGTCAACCTGCGGCTTCGGGCCAGATCCATTGGCCTGAAAACGGAAAACTATAATTCAAAATTTGTTGAAAATATTTCAGATATGTATACCGGACTGCAGGTTTTAGAGTATGTCCGGCACGAGGTTTTTGACAGCCTGTTTAAAAAGCCCTATGAGGTAACCAAAACGAGCCTGGGCCTGGACAAAGAGTTTTATGCCAATGAGAATCTGATTTTGAAAAACGGATCCAATTCTGCACTGGCGTTTTATGACGGCCAGACCCGGACGGTTAAATCCATCCAGCCCCAGATATGTTACGGTATCAAGCCCAGAAATTCCGAGCAGACCTTTGCCCTCAATGCCATGCTCAATCCGGATATCCCCCTGGTTACGGTTTCAGGTAAAGCCGGCACCGGAAAAACCCTGCTGGCCCTGGCAGCTGCTTTGGCCAGAAAACAGCTGTACCGCCAGATATTTATTGCCAGACCGGTGGTTCCCCTGAGCAACAAGGACCTGGGCTTTCTGCCCGGAGATGTGGCCTCCAAGCTGGATCCGTATATGCAGCCGTTGTATGATAACCTGACGGTTATCCAGAATCATTTTAATGAGAACAATGCCAATTCCAGGCAGATCAAAGAACTGATCGAGGAAGAAAAGATAGTGATCACCCCCATTTCATATATCAGGGGGCGATCCATTGTCCGGGTTTTCTTTATTGTGGATGAAGCACAGAACCTGACCCCCCATGAGGTGAAAACCATCATCACCCGGGCCGGGGAGGGCACCAAGATTGTGTTTACCGGTGATATTTTCCAGATTGATCATCCCTATCTGGACAGCCAGACCAACGGGCTTGCCTATATCATTGAAAAAATGAAAGGCCAGCCGCTGTATGCCCATATCAATCTGGAAAAAGGGGAGCGGTCCGACCTGGCGGAACTGGCTGCAAAAATTTTATAGGTGTAACAGTTGCGCCGGAATTTATGCGGCCTTGGTAACCTTGCCTGCTTTGATGCAGCTGGTACACACGTCGATTTTTCTGACACAGCCTTCTTTTATAAGGGCCCGGACCCGCTGGAGATTGGGGTTGAATCTTCTTTTGTTCAGATTGTGGGCGTGGCTGACATTATTGCCGACCATGGGTTTTTTTCCGCAAATAGCACATTGTTTTGACATATCCATAACTCCTGAAAGAAAAATTATTTTATTATAAAATTAACCTGATACTCCTACATCTTCTTTGAGAAAAAGTAAAGGAAAAACTACTCTTTTTCAGCTGTTCGGGCCTTGGCGGCACATTCGGGTATCAGGTTCAGGGCTGTCTGGCTTTGGTCTGTTCCGGGATAGAATTCCACAATATATTCAAAGCGTTTTAAAGCAGCCTGGTATTGTTTGGTTTTCATATAAAATTGTGCCACATACAGTTCATGGCCGGCGATTTTGTCAATACAGGCATGGATAAGATCGGGTGCTTTCCGGGCATATTCACTGTCTGGAAACTGCTCTATCACCCTTTCGAATTGGGCCAGTGCATTTTTTGCCGGGGTGATATCCCTGTCCACCGTATCGATACGGTTAAACCAGCACATACCTGTTTGATTAATAACATAAGGGACCGCCTCATTTCTGGGGTGCATTTTTTCAAACTGCTCATAGGCAATCACTGCCTGCTCATATTCTTCCAGGTAAAAATGGGCGTCGGCAATTTTGAGTTCCGCCAGGATGGCGTATCTGGAAAAAGGATACCAGTCTTTGAGATCCGTATATGCCTTGACCGCATCTTTGTAATCCTCACGCAGAAAAGCGGAGGCCCCTTCAGCAGCAAGCTGTTCAGCGGTCTTTTCCATTCTTCGGGAATCTTCAAACAGGGCACATCCCGAAAAAAGCAGGACCACGCATGCCAGAAATACGATTTTTTTCATTTCACAGGTTCTCAATATAATGTTCTGCTGCCAGGGTGGCTATGGCGCCGTCACCCACTGCTGTGGACACCTGCCGCAGGGGGGTGTCCCTGATATCGCCTGCAGCGTATACCCCCGGGATATTGGTTTCCATCCGGGCATCGGTACGGATAAATCCATATTCATCAGTAATGATATCATCGCCTAAAAATTCCGCATTGGGCAAGGTTCCCACCCAGATGAAACATCCGTTCGCCTTAAGGGTTTTTTCCTCTCCGGTTTTGACATTTCTGACATGGACCCCTTCAATACCAAAAAGCCCTTCAACACCTGTGGCCACAGTATCCCAGAGTATTTCGATCTTGTTGTTGGCAAAGGCCCTTTCCTGGAGAATCTTGGCTGCCCGGAGTTGATCCCTGCGGTGGAGAAGAAAGACTTTTTTCACAAATTTTGTCAGGTAAATGGATTCCTGTACAGCTGTGTCACCGCCGCCGATGGCCACCACGGTTTTGTCCTTGAAAAAAGGGGCATCACAGGTGGCACAAAAAGAGATTCCCTTGCCCATATACCGGTCTTCGCCGATTCCCAGTTTTTTGGGAGAAGCCCCGGAGGCAATAATCAGGCTTTTTGTTGAAATGGTTCTGTCCGCAAGCACCACCTCTTTCTTATCACTGCCCAGCTTCAGGGAGTGAACCCCTGCTGTCTCGATTTTGAGACCCATTTCTTCAGCCTGCAGTATCATTTTTTCCGCCAGATCAAATCCGCTGATGCCTTCAGGAAAGCCCGGATAGTTTTCTATCCAGTCAGTGACAATGATCTGGCCGCCGGGGACGGCTTTTTCCAGCAGCAATACATTCATTCTGGCCCTGGCAGCATAAATCCCGGCAGTGAGCCCGGCCGGACCGGCACCAATGATCACAAGATCATAATCAAAAGCTGTCATGCAAAATCTCCTTACAAGACATTTTTAATGGTTTGCTCAAGCTTTTCCTTGCCAACCATGCCGGTAATCTGCTCAGCAACTTCTCCATTCTTGAAAAAGATCAGGGTAGGAATGGCCTGGACCCCGTATTTACTAGGGCTGATGGGGTTTTCATCCACATTGACCTTGGCAAAGGTCATCTGATCTCCATATTCTTTTTCCAGTGCCTCCACCGTAGGAGCGATGGCTTTACACGGGCCGCACCAGGGTGCCCAGAAATCCACCATTATGGGTTTTGCTGATTGCAGTACTTTTTCCTCGAATCCGTCATCATCAATTTCTATGATATTTTCTGCCATGGTTATATCCTGTTTGAGTTTTAAGGTTAAACTTTTGTTACATGCGGTGATACAGTACACCTGTAACCATTACAGTCGTAATTGTCTGTAACTATATGTGCGTATGGCAATTTTGTCAAATAATGAATGGGCAGCTGTCTATGAGGTCCAGCGATATCAGGTGTATAAAAAAACGGCCAGACCCTGGATGCAGATTATTTGCGGAGTCCAGGGCCTGGTATGAAACAGTTTTATTTTTTTTCAACGGGGGTACGGGGTACCTGATCAGATTACCAGTTTTCCCCCAGAACTTCAAAGTGGGCCTGTTCATGGGCACAAGCCGGGCACATCTCCGGGGCATCGGTTCCTTCATGCAGGTATCCGCAATTGCGGCAGCGCCATGTGACAGGGGCATCTTTCTTAAAGACCCTGCCCCCCTCTATATTGGCAACCAGATCCTTGTAGCGTTTGTCGTGCTGTTTTTCCGCAACGGCAATGGCTTCAAATACTGCGGCAATGGCATCAAAACCCTCTTCTCTTGCCACCGCTGCAAATCCCGGATACATTTGTGTCCATTCATAGGCTTCACCGGCAGAAGCCTCTTTCAAATTTTCCACTGTAGTGCCGATGACACCGGCGGGAAAGGCTGCGGTGATTTCAACTTCACCACCTTCCAGAAATTTAAAGAGCCGTTTGGCATGTTCTTTTTCCTGGTCAGCGGTTTCGCTGAAAATATCCGATATCTGGACATATCCTTCTTTTTTGGCTTTGCTGGCAAAATAGGTGTACCGGTTTCTGGCCTGGGATTCTCCGGCAAAAGCAGTTAACAGATTTTTTTCGGTTTTGGTTCCTTTTAAGTCTGGCATGAATTTTCCTCCTTTTCGGGTTACAAAAATTAAAATTGTTCGGCTGATACTGGTGTATGTTCTGCCTGGTGACGGCAGTTCTTACAATAGCCGGTCAGGCAGAGCCGTTTTCCGGTTATGGTGAAGGTCTGGGTGATCTCTTCCGGAAGCGGTATCCGGTCCAGATCGGGATCATGAAAATCAAAAATTTTATTACAGGAAAGGCAGTAAAAGTGATGGTGCTCTTCTCTGTCAGGATCAAACCGCCTGGGATCTCCATGGCCTTCCACAATATCGATGATCTGAATCCGGGCAAAGGTGATCAGGGTGCGGTTCACCGTATCCAGAGAAATGTTGGGGAAGCTGTGCAAAAGCTGTTTGTGGATCTGGTCTGCACTGGGATGCTCTTTTGAATTTTTCAGTGCAGCATATACAGCTGCCCGCTGGGGGGTGATTTTTAATCCATGTTTTTTGCACAATTGGGTGAACCGGTCCACAATGATATCCCTGCTCCTATTAATTTTGTATATTAAATAGGATTGATACGTATTTGTCAAGGAAAAACTTGAGAAAAAAATCTGCCAACCTGTTATACTGGACACCAGATTATGTTTATTACTTCAGGGAGAGACCATGGGACGTTTGCGATTATGCCTGGTCATTCTGGTCTGCACTGCCTTTTTTTGGGGGAACACCTTTCCGGGCTACGCCCTGGACAGCCAGCAAATCACCGAGTTGATCCAGTCAGCGCGCCAGGGGGATACCCGGGCCATGCGGAAACTGGGCCGGGCCTATTATGAAGGTGACGGGGTGCTCAAGGATCCTGCCAAGGCCAAATGCTGGATCTGGCAGGCACATGAACTGGGAGACAAAAAAGCGGAAAAACTCTGGAATGATTTGAAATTATGGAAATATGCAGGCGATTGCGACACCCTGCTGCAGTTCCGGGAGGATTTTGCCCGAAACCGGATAGGTGCGCGCTGGCAGGATCCTGTCACAGGTATGATGTTTGTCTGGATTCCAGGGGGATGTTTTCCCATGGGGTGCCACAAAAATGCAGGCAAATGTCGGAAAAATGAATTTCCTGTTCACCGGGTATGTCTGGACGGGTATTGGATGGGTGCCCATGAAGTCACCCAGGGACAGTGGGAGGGCCTCATGGGATCCAACCCTTCCCGGTTCCAGGATGGCGCCGAATATCCCGTGGAAAGGGTTTCTTTTGAACAGGTAAGAGAATTTATCCGGGAACTCAACCACAAAAGCCCCCATACGTTTTCTTTGCCCTTTGAAGCCCAGTGGGAATACGGGTGCCGGAACAGGGGCCGCAAAATTCCCTATGCCTGGGGAAGAGAGGATTTTATGCCTCCTGCCAACTGCGGCAGTTGTGACAACGATTCTTTTCAGGGACGAACCGCACCGGTGGACAGTTTTTATGCCAACGACCTGGGGTTGTATCATATGAGCGGCAATGTCGGGGAATGGTGCAGGAATGTCTATGATAAAAATGCGTACCAGGACCATGAAGCCGACAGGCACGGTTTTGAAGAAAACGGCCGACAGCGGGTGGTCCGGGGCGGGGCATACAGCGATAATGTATCAGCCACCGGCTGTACCCGCCGCCAGGGTATGATGCCTGCCATGAAAAGTGAACGGGTGGGCTTCAGGCTGGTGGTGAAAAAGCGGTTCTGAACACTGACCGGATAAAGGTGTTCAGCGCATCATAAGAAATTTTTTCCACCCGGGCACACCCGATGGCTTCCAAAAACACATAATACACAAAAAGGCCGTGCTTTTTTTTGTCCCGTCCGGCAGCTGCCAGAATCCGGCCGGCATCATAATCAAGATTTGTGGGCAGGCCAAGTCCTTGAAGCAGGGAAAAAATGCGGTCCAGCTCGTGCGGGGAAAGCAGCCCTTTTTCCCGGGAGAAAACAGCAGCTGCTGCCATGCCCCGGGAAACTGCCCGGCCGTGTCCACAAGGGTCGATTTTCTCAATGGCATGGCCGATGGTATGTCCGAAATTGAGCTTGCGCCGCTCACCGGTTTCATGTTCATCCTGCTGCACCACCCGGGATTTTATGTCCACAGAATTGGACACCAGATGTGAAATGACCCGGGGGTCCAGGTCCAGGGCTTTTTGCTGGTTTTTTTCAATAAAGGACAGCATATCAGCATCTGCAATCAATGCATGCTTGACAATTTCCGCCAGGCCATTGGAGATTTCGGCTTTCGGCAGTGTTTTGAGCATGTCCAGATCACAGATTACAAACACGGGCTGGTTGAATACCCCCACCATATTTTTGTAGGCAGACAGATTGACCCCGTTTTTACCCCCTAAGCTGGCATCCACCTGGGACAGCAGGGAGGTGGAAACAAATCCGAAAGCCACACCCCGCAAAAAAATAGAGGCCACAAATCCGGTAATGTCGCAGACAATACCCCCGCCGATGCCCAGAATAAAAGTGGAGCGGTCACATCCCAGGGCCACCAGCCGGGTCAGGATATATTCCACCGTGGCCAGGGTTTTATTTTTTTCACCCGTACCGATGGTTATAACAGATCCTTGGGGAAAGGCGTGCCCATAAAGGGATTTTATATTTTCATCAGTGATGATCACCAGGGGCTGGTCCGGCAGATAAGCACCAAGGTTGGCCAGATGTTCTCCCACATGGATAAAGGAGGATCCCCATTTGCCCTGAATATGATGGGTTTTCATCACGGGGCTTCAATGATGGTTCTGATGGCATTCATTTTTTTCATGACCTGTGCAAACTGGTCTGGATACAAGGACTGGGCCCCGTCACTCAAGGCCTCTTCCGGATGGTTATGGACCTCGATCATAAGACCGTCCACCCCCAGTGCGGCAGAGGCATAGGCCAGCCAGACCACCTGGTCCCTGACCCCGGCGGCATGGCTGGGATCCACGATTACCGGCAGGTGGCTTTCTTTTTTTACTGCCGGCACAACAGACAGGTCCAGGGTGTTTCTGCTGTGGCGCACAAAGGTCCGGACGCCGCGTTCACACAAAATCACACTGGGGTTGCCTTCTTCCATGATATATTCCGCCGCCATAAGCCACTCTTCGAGCATGGCAGACATGCCCCGTTTTAAAATGACCGGTTTTTTGGATCTTCCGGCCCTGCGCAGCAGGGAAAAATTCTGCATATTCCGGGTACCGATCTGGATAACATCCACACAGGCTTCCACCATATCAAAGGTTTCCGTATCCATGACTTCACTGACCACGGCAAGTCCGGTTTCTTCTCTGACCCGGGCTAAGTATGCAAGACCTTTTTTTCCAAGGCCCTGGAAAGAATAGGGGGAGGTTCTGGGTTTGAACGCCCCGCCCCTGAAGAGTTTGGCACCGGCCTTTTTTACCGCTTCTGCAATGGCCAGCACCTGTTTTTGGCTTTCAACAGCACAGGGGCCGGCAATCACGGGCATGGTGCCATTGCCGAAAATTGCGTCACCGATTTTCACATGGGTATTTTCCTGCCTGAACTCCCGGCTGACAAGCTTATAGGGTTTTGTCACCGGAATAACCTCCTTTACACCGTCAAGTCCCAGAAAATGGCCGGCATCCACAGATCCTTTGTTGTACAGGATGCCTATGGATACCCGGTCTCCTCCTGGTATGGGCCGGGCTGTGTAGCCTCTTTTTTCAACAGCTGCAACAACAGTCCGGACTTGATTTTCGGTTGTGCCTTTTTTCATTACGAGTAACATTCGAAGCCTCCATTAGGGGTTTTATCAGTATTCACAGGTTAGGGCAACACAAAAGGCGTGGAACATCAGGCCTTTAGAGGAAAACATTATGGTCTGTATTTTATAAACCGGTATGGTACACACATCAGGGTTGTGCAAGGGAGGTACCAAAAAACTTGTTTCTATGTATAAGAACAAACTCATGGCAGCGTATTATAGAGCGTCTTTTTCAGGTGTCAATGAAAAAGAAAATAAATCCGTGATGCTGATTCCCATTTTCATTGCTTGACATGGTTTGCCTGATTTCATATATTTCCCACAATTTATACGCTGGATAAAAAGGCATTTGTCAGACCAACAGCCATGATACATTTTGAAAAAGCCGCACCTGTAAAAATCAAGGGAGTGGGCGGGGGATTATGGATTTCTCTGGATCCCGCCCACCCTGAAGATGTCTTGATCACAGAAGTGGATAAGATCTTTAAAAAACTAAAACACCTGGCAGTCAATGCCAATGTGGTCATCGACATGGGGGAGGCCCGGGGACATGAAGGTCTTTTTGCCCTTGTCAAAACCCGGTTGATTGAAAAATTTGAAGTGGGCAGGGTGACAAGCCCCCCGAAAAAACAGTCTGCCCCCACACAAAGAATCCGGGAGCGGGATCTTACCCGGGGCTGGAACCAGCATCGCAGTGAGGTGCTGATGCTCCGGGGCAGGGTTCGGTCCGGCCAGAAGATAGACACAAAAAAACATGTGGTGATTTTTGGTGATGTCAATCCGGGTGCGGAAATATTTGCCGGCGGGGATATCATTGTACTTGGCAGACTGGCGGGAAAAGTGCATGCCGGCAGCCCGGCAGATGAAGCATCCATCGTGTTTGCCCTTGCCTTTGATCCCACCAGTGTCAAGATCGGTACAATTACCGCTGCCGGCAGTGAAGAACGCAGCCATGCCACACCGGAGTTTGCCTGTGTGAAAGACGGCAGCATCCTGGTTCAGGATTACATGAAGACAAATCCGTTCAGGAAGATGCCCTGGCCGGAACCGGTATAATCATAAATTAAATACAGAGGTGCGAACTTGGAAGGAAAAATCATTGTTGTCACATCCGGAAAAGGCGGCGTAGGCAAAACCACTGCCACCTCTTCCATCGGTGCGGCCCTTGCCCTGGAAGGCAATCGCGTGGCCATTGTGGATATGGATATCGGACTGCGGAACCTCGATGTTGTCATGGGGCTTGAAAACAGGATCGTGTTTAATATTGTGGATGTGGTCCAGGGCCGGTGCAAAGTTGAACAGGCAGCCATCCGGGACAGAAGAATTGAAAACCTTTTTTTAATTCCCGCCTCCCAGAGTGACAACAAAGACGTGCTCACCACTGCCGGTGTTGAAAGGATTGCCAAGCAGCTGCGGTCCAAGTTTGATTTTATCATCATGGATTCACCTGCCGGTATAGAGCGGGGTTTTGAAAATTCGGTGGTATCTGCTGATGAAGCACTGGTGATCTGCACCCCGGATGTGTCTGCTGTCAGGGATGCGGACCGGGTGATCGGGCTGCTGTATGCACGGTCTTTGAATCCCAAACTGATTGTCAACCGCATCGAACCCGCCCGGGTGGTGCGCGGGGAAATGCTCAGTCACGAAGATGTTCTGGAGGTCTTGTCCATTGAACTTGTGGGGCTGGTGCCCATGGATGAAAAAGTGCTGATTTCTTCCAATACCGGCACCCCTCTGGTGCTGCAGAATGATTCAAAGGCCGGGATGGCTTTTCGCCAGATTGCCCGGCGACTGAACGGAGAAGAAGATCTGCCCATTGAGATGCCTGTTTATAAAACCAGCATGTGGCATAAACTCAGCAAGACATTCGGGTTAAAACAATAAGGAGAATTTTGATGCTCAGCGGATTATTCAAACGGTTCACCACCAGAAAAAACAGCAGGGATGACGCCAAAAAGCGGCTTCAGTTCTCTTTGATTTATGACAAACTCGAAGTCAACGATACCACCTTAACCGATCTGCAGCAGGATATTGTGGATGTGATTTCCAAATATTTTGAAATCGATAAAGATTCTCTGGAGTTAAAAGTCAAACGGGATGACAATGTATCAGCCCTGGTATTCAACACCCCCATCCTCCATGTAAAGCGCAAAAAAGCATGAGATCAGGGAAGCACATCTATTCGGAAGCTTTTGGTGTTGGTTGCTTGTCACCCGCTTCCTGCGGGTGACAAGCAACCGGTCAAAAAAAATTACCCGCTGACGGTCCTGCCACAAGCCAGCCAAAAACCCCCGCGCAAGAATTCACATATCTCTTTCCGCTTATTCTCCGATGTTGGACAGCCTGATGCCCAGTTCCTGGAGCTGGGCCGGCGATGTTGCGGAAGGGGCTTCCGTGAGAAGACAGGTGGCTTTCTGGGTTTTGGGAAAGGCAATAACGTTTCTGATGGAATCTTCTTTGCACAACAGCATGATGAGCCGGTCCAGGCCAAAGGCAATGCCGCCATGGGGCGGTGCCCCGGCAGCCAGAGCTTCCAGCAGAAAACCGAACTTTTCACGGGCTTCCTCCTGCTGAATACCCAGGCAGGCCAGTACCTTTTCCTGGAGGGCTGTGTCATGGATACGGATACTGCCCCCGCCGATTTCAATGCCGTTGAGCACCAGATCATAGGCCCGGGAATTGACCTGCAGCGGATCGGTGTCCAGCTTGGGAATGTCTGCTTCACTGGGGGCGGTAAACGGGTGGTGCAGGGCCTGGTACCGGTTTTCTGTTTCATCGTATTCCAGCAGGGGAAAGTCGGTAACCCAGGTGAACGAGAATTGGTCTTCAGGGATGAGTTTGAGCCTGCGGGCCAGTTCGTTTCTGAGCTGGCCCAGGGCTTCATTGGTGATATGGGGCTGGTCTGCCACAAAAAACACGATGTCTCCGGGGGAAAGATCCAGGCGCTGTGCCAGGGTCTGTTTTTCACCATCAGTGAAAAATTTGGCAATGGGCGACTGCCACTGGTCCTCTTTGATCTTGATCCAGGCCAGTCCCTTGGCCCGGTAGACAGCGGCAAACTCGGTAAGTTCATCTATCTGCTTGCGGGTGAAGGCAGCGCATCCCTTTGCATTGATGGCCTTGACCAGGCCGCCTTTTTTCACCACATCGGCAAACACCTTGAAACCGGTGTCTGCCACAATGTCTGAAACATTGACAAGTTCCAGGCCAAACCGCAGGTCAGGACGGTCCAGGCCGAACCGGTCCATGGCCGCAGCATAGGTGAGCCTGGGAAAGGGAACGGAGAGATCAGTGCCCAGCACTTTTTTGAAAATAGCACAGATCAGGCCTTCGGCAATTTCCATGATCCGGTCTTCATTTACAAAGGACAGCTCCATATCGATCTGGGTGAATTCCGGCTGGCGGTCCGCCCGCAGATCCTCATCCCGGAAACATTTCACAATCTGGTAGTACCGGTCAAATCCTGAAATCATGAGCAGCTGCTTGAACAGCTGGGGGGACTGGGGAAGGGCATAGAACTGGCCCTGATTGACCCGGGAGGGCACCAGATAATCCCTGGCCCCTTCAGGCGTGGAACGGGTTAAAAAAGGGGTCTCGATGTCTATGAATCCGTTGTGGTCCAGGTAGTTGCGGATGGCCATGGTGGCCTGGTGCCGTGCCAGGATATTGCGTTTGAGCTGGGGCCGCCGCAGGTCCAGGTACCGGTACTGGAGCCGGATATTTTCCGAGGCTTCCACACGGTCTTCAATCAGGAAAATCGGGGTTTTTGCCACAGAAAAGATCGCAAGTTCCTCCACAAGGATTTCAATGGCGCCGGTGGCCATATTGGGATTGATCATATCCGCCGGCCTGGCCGTCACTTTTCCCTGGATGCCGATTACATATTCGCTTCTGATCTCCTGGGCTTTTTCATGGACGGTTCTGGAAACCAGGGGATTGAAAACCACCTGGGTGATGCCTTCTCTGTCCCGCAGATCCACAAAAACGACCCCGCCGTGATCCCGGCGGTGCTGCACCCATCCCATTAACACCACGGTTTTTCCAATATCTGTGTCCCGGAGTTCAGAACAAAAATGGGTCCGCTTCATATCTCCTAGTAAGTCTGTCACCTGGTCTATCCTTATGTTATCCG
>JAWOEP010000274.1:0-5651 GCA_046482705.1 Desulfotignum sp. | reverse complement strand
GTTGAACCGTGAAAACCGACAATGTCTTTAATACCAGCCAGATGTCCGACAAAAATACGGTCTTCCTCATCATACTCTATTCGGGCAATATAGCCTTTATATTTCATAATATTCATGGTTTTATACCTGCCAGTTTCAAAAATCTGCGCGCATCTTTCACACGATACCTCAATGCATCTTTATCCGGATGTGGACGGTGAAAATCCGCCCGGACATCATTCAAGACAAAGCTTACAGCGGAGCCCGCTCTTTCAGTTCGATCCGATCCCAAAGCAAGAAATAATGACTCAATCTTGCCCCACTCAATATTCCCATTAACCGGATCGGTGAAAATTATGTTGAGTGTTTTTTTGTTCTTGCTATTCATGCATTGAATAATATCACATTATGACATCTTTGCAAGCATAATATGATATCAAATTCGGTGAGCGCATTCTCGTTATTTGTCATGCCGAATTCTACGCAAAGGTGCCCAGCAATTTAATGTGTTGTTCTGTGTATCTACACAAAATAATTGTTATTTGACAACGATATTAAAGAATACTGGCATTTTCCCTGAATGGTAATGTATTAAAGAATGGCACCATACGCTTCGGTGAAGGCTGCCACCGCAAAACGCCGTATGCAGTGGGAAAACAGACACAGGCGTCGGTTCGACCTTGATGGTTTGTTTCCCACCAGCTTTATTTTTTATAAGCAGGTTTGAGGTTTTTGAACATGGGATAATGTTTGGTATTGAGGGTCTTTAATTCTGCATTTTCGGATACGGCGGTTGCAGCCAAAATAGCATCTGCAAGTCCAACGCCATGTGACTTGCCATAATCGCGTCTATAAATCCCCCCGGATTTTCCGACAGCGGCATCTATCGGGACAACACAAAAGAGCGATACGAAGTTTTGCAAAGCATTTTGTTCCGCATCTCCTTTGACACCGGCATACAGTTCAGCGACCACAATTGATGATAAAATGACACGGTTATGATATTTATTAACGAAAGCAACCGCCTTGTCAAATCCCCTGAAAAAATCAACAATAACATCTGTATCTAATAGAATCGGCCTCTGCATTATCAGCCCCGGTTCCATTCGGAACGAATTGATGTAAAATCAGGAAGATCCGTTCGATTCTTCCAAATTCCAGCAGACTCACGAAGCACCATTTCCCTGTGGCTCTTACCCGCTTGTTTGATCAGCCTGTCGATGGCCTCCCTGATGAGTTCGCTCTGCTTTTTTCCAAATGATTTGGATAGGGTAGCCAATTCGTTACGTTGATGTTCTGTTAAATATATTTGCGTTCTTATCATTATCCACCCCTCCCTGAATGTATACACCATATGTTATACATCATGCTGTCAGTATGTCAAGGTCAACCCCGGAATTTGCGGTGAAATCTCAGAATCACTCATCCGCCATATGATCCGGTCTCTTTCGATATCATTGCCCATGACGGCAACTTATTCCCCTGTATATAATAAGGAAAATGTCGAAATTTCAGAGGGTGTTGTCCTTGATTATGATGAGGTTTAAACGTCCCTATTTTTTGATGTCCTTGATCTGTTTTTTCACAATTTCCAGAATATTGCTGCCCCTTTTTTTGGCGATCACATGGGCATCTGCCACAATATTTTCTGCCTGGGCCTGGAGTGTTGCTGCATCAGGCACGGCAGTGCCGGCGTTTTCATATTTCCAGGCCAGCAGGTTTTTTGCAAACGCAACCTCCTGCTGCCGGATAAACCCGTTTTTACCAAATACAGTCATATACATTCTCCATAATGTCAGAAGTGTAACCGCTGGTCCGGATATTGTCAATAAAATGGTCAGCCCTCCCTCACCGGCAGGGTGATGACGAACGCTGCCCCATGGCCCTCTTTGCCGGACACATCCAGCCATCCGCCGTGTTCGGCAATGATATTGTAGGCAATGCTCAGCCCCAGGCCGGTGCCGTGATCCTTGGTGGTGAAAAACGGGTTGAATATCTTGGATTGAATCTCTTTGGGGATGCCGGGGCCGTCATCCATGATCCGGATGATGGCCACCTTTTCTAAAGGAGGGATGAAAGTTTCCTCCTCACTGATGATGATCTGTCCGTCCTGTCTGATGGCTTCGCATGCATTGATGATGATGTTGACAATCACCTCTTTGAGCTGTTCAGCATCGATGAGGGTGTTGGCAAACCGGTGCTTTCGTACCAGTTTGACAGCGACACGGTAGGATTTGAGCCGCTGTTCCAGCAGGTTCAAGGCACTGTTCACAATGAGGGACGGGCTCATGCTTCTGGTTTTCAGCCGGGGGGGTCTGGAAAACTCCAGAAAATTGTCCACGATTTTGTTTATCTGCTGGATTTCGTTTGAAATGACGTTGAAATCTTCCTGCTGGGCATCGGTGAAAGTGTAGGACAGGTTCAGGGAAAACAGCCGCATCTTGACGGATGTCAGCGGGTTCCGGATGCTGCGGGCTGTGCCGGCGGCCAGTTTTCCCAGCAGGGCAGGGACCTGTTCAATTCTCTGATTTTGTTTTGAAAAATTTATCACACCGCAAAAAATTCTGACACCCGGCAAAAGGGTGTGGCTTTTGAAAAGGGTGCATGTCCCCGGTTTTATTTCCAGAACTCCGGCACCACCAGAATAATGACTGTATAGATTTCCAGCCGGCCCAGCAGCATGCACCAGGCCAGCACCCATTTGGCCATGGCCGGCAGGTGGGCAAAGTTTTCCGCCGGACCCACCGTGCCGAAACCCGGTCCGATATTGCCCAGGCAGGATGCAACCGCGCCCAGGGCGGTGACAAGATCCAGGCCCATGGCAGCCAGAACCGCGCTGGCAGCCACAAACAAAAACATGTACAGGGCCAGAAATCCCATGATGGACCGGAGCACATCTTCTGACACCACCATGCGGTTGAGTTTGACATGGCGGACATTTCTGGGGTGGATCAGCCGGAACAGTTCCCTGTAGGCAAATTTGAAACATACAATCAGTCTGGCTATTTTCATGCCGCCGCCGGTGGACCCGGCAGAACCGCCCATGAACATGCAGGCAAACAAAATTACCTGGCTCAGGCCTGGAAACAGCTCATAGTCGGATGTGGCATAGCCGGTGGTGGTGAGAATGGCAACCGCCTGAAAGGAGGCGAACTGAAAAGCGGCGGCAAAAGAGTCATATACGCTGCCGTGGATATCCAGGGTAATGACCAGGGTAAAAATCAGGGCAAGGAGTAAAAAGGTTTTGCATTCCGTATCCCGGAAAAATACCAGGGGTTTGCCCCGGAGCATCTGAAAGTGCAGAGAAAAGTTGATGCCTGCAAAGATCATGAAAACCACGATCACATAATGGATATAGGCGCTGTCATAGTGGGCAATGGAGGTATTTTTCGGGGAAAAACCGCCGGTGGGCAGGGTGGTTAAAGCATGGCAGATGGATTCAAAAACAGGCATGCCGCCAATGGCCAGAAGAATAACCAGCAAAAGGGTCAGACCGGCATACACCATCCACAGAATTTTGGCGGAATCACTCAGGCGCGGGGCCAGTTTGTCCGGCACCGGACTGGGCACCTCTGCCTTGTACAGCTGGATCCCGCCCACCCCTAAAAACGGGAGGATGGCCAGAGACAGCACAATGATGCCCATGCCCCCCAGCCACTGGATCAGGCTCCGCCAGAAAAGCAGGCTGGGAGCGGCCGCCTCGATATTGGTCATGACCGAGGAACCGGTGGTGGTGAATCCGGAAATGGATTCAAACACCGCATCGGTAACGGTTGCAAAATCCGGGGAAAAATAAAAGGGCAGGGCACCGAACACCCCGATGGCGGTCCAGCTTAAAGCCACCACTGCCATGCCTTCTTTCTGGTTGATGAACGGGGCATCCTCATCCATATGCCGGGACAGCAGTTTGAGTACCAGCCCTGCTGCAGCGGTTATTACCATGGACCACATAAAAGTGATATGGGCCCCGTCCTTGAAATACACACTCACCACCAGGGGGGTGGCCATGATAAGGGCCAGCACCAGCAGAAAAAGACTGATAATACCTGAAATATACCGCCACCGCATTTAGAAAAATTCCAGTTTCACAGTCAGCAGTTTTTCCATTTTTTTGACAGCCTGCTTGACCGTGAACACGATGATCTGGTCTCCAGGGTTTACCACACTGTCTCCTGCGGGGATGATGATGGTGCCGTTCCGGATGATGCACACCAGCAGTGCTCCTTTGGGCATATGTATGTCTTTCAGGGGCCGGTCCGTGATGTCTGAGGTTTCCAGGGCAATGGCCTGGATAAATTCTCCGCGCTCCCCGAATATGGAGATATCAGATAACACCTTTCCCTGCCTGACATTCTGGAGGATGGAACTGACCGCAGACAACCGGGGGCTGACCACTTTTTCAATGCCGATGGTGGCCAGAAAGGGATAATAACTGGATTTTCCAATCCGGGTCACCGTGTTTTCAACCCCCAGATTTTTGGCCAGAAGAGAGACCAGTACATTGGTTTCATCATCATCTGTCACCGAAATCACGGCATCTATCTGGCTGAGGTTTTCTTCTAAAAACAGCTTTTGGTCTGAGCCGTCCCCATGGAGCACCACGGTTTTGTCCATCTGTTCCGCCAGCTCCAGGCACCGGGTTTTGCTGGCTTCTATAAGTCTGGTTTTGATGCCTTCTTTTTCCATCTGCCCGGCAAGCCGGGCTCCGATGCGGCCCCCTCCCACAATCAACGCACTTTGAATGGGTTTGACCTGAATACCGAAAAGTTTCAGGGTATCCTGGAGCTTGTCTGCCTGGCAGACAAAATATACCAGGTCTTCGGGAAAAATACAGTCATCTCCCCGGGGAACAATCACATCGTTTTTTCTGATGATGGCGGCTATAAGGGGCCGGGTGTCCCCGAATCGGTCCTGAAAATCTTTCAGACATACACCTGCCATCACCGAGTCATAGCCGATGCGAATGCCGGTATACCGGACTTTTCCCTCAGCAAATCCGCCGGCATCCAGGGCCTGGGGAATATCCACCAGTCTGCGGATGGTATTGACCACCTCAATTTCAGGGTTGATGATGGTATCAATATAAGGGATCTGGTTTTTAAAGATTTCATGGTAGGCATCAAAATCAGTGTTTCTTATGCGTGCCAGTTTTTTGGTGGACGGGGACAAGAGATTGGTGACCAGGCAGGCGGTGAGGTTGATCTCATCACTGTCAGTGACTGCCAGCAGGATGTCGGTTTCCTGTATCCCGGCCTGGGTCAGAATTGCAGGGCTGCTGCCCGACCCTTCTATCACCTGGACATCCAGGTCTTCAAACAAAACCCTGGCCAGGTCCGGGTTTTTTTCAATGACCACCACCTGTTTGTTTTCCGAAGCCAGGCGGGAGGCAATGTTGTACCCGACCTCTCCGGCACCCACAATGATGATTTTCACCTCTTTTCTCCTGTTGAACCCTGGGGGGCCGGCATGCATACCTGGTGTGGGCGTGTCAAAACAAAAAAACCTGTCATGCCATGATATCGCAGACCATATCAAACAGATCCGCCAGCCGCAGAATTCCCACCACCCGGTCATTAATTGTCTATTGCCTGCCGGTGGACAGCGGGCAGTTCCAGGCCCGAAAGAAACTTCCGGCCGGCGCTCCCGAAGAGATCTGAGAAGTGTTGCTGGAT
>JAWOEP010000225.1:0-13296 GCA_046482705.1 Desulfotignum sp. | reverse complement strand
CTGTGACCAGATCTTTTCTGCTTTTAAACCCAAGGTCATCAGGTGTGAGACTTTCCTGTTCTGCCAGGCAGATGTCGCCTGCCCGTGTAATCATATCTGTTAAAAAGGACAACATGATTTTTCCTGATATCAATTTGGTTGTTTTCCATCCGATTATGCCATATCAAAGAACAATTGAAAAGCCAAAGCTTGTGAAATGGCAAACCAGGGGTTGGGCCGCAATTCTCATTTTGACTTTTCGTTTTTCATCTGCAATGATGGCTTATCTTTGAACACGCAGATTTTTCGGGGTTTTTATGGGATATAAAATTGTAACATCGTGTGCATGGATGGCAGTGGTTATGGTGCTGGCCTTTTCTTCTCAGGCAGACTGTAAACAGAAAGTTTCTGCCATGGAGCCGATTCCTTCTCTTATCCAGAGCATCCGGTTTTCCGAGGATGTCATTTTCTGCGGTACCCGGGTTCCTCTTGAAGATCCCCAGGTAAAGGCCATGCTGGAAAAAGAAATCCTGCTGGCCCTGTGGAACAGGCCCCAGGTGATCCTGTGGATGAAAAGAGCGGCAAAATTTTTTCCCCACATCCAGCAGATACTGACCCGGGAACAGCTGCCTGATGACCTTAAATATGTGCCGGTCATAGAAAGTGCTCTCAGACCCCATGCCAGATCCTCTGCCAATGCAGTCGGATATTGGCAGATTTTAAAAGATACAGGTCAGCGGTATGGACTGCGTATTGACACCCGGGTGGATGAACGCCGTAATATTTTTAAATCAACCCGGGCGGCTTGTTTTTATCTGAAAAAACTGTTTGATGAGTTCGATTCCTTTGTCCTGGCATTGGCTGCCTATAACATGGGAGAGCACGGCCTTGCTGTGGAAATTGATATCCAGGAAACCAGCAACTATTTTGCGCTGTATCTGCCCCTTGAAACCCAGCAGTACGTGTACAAAATAATTGCTGCCAAGCTGATTCTGGAAAATCCCGAAAAATACGGATTTGACCTGGAACCTGTTGATCTGTACCCGGTCTTCACCTTTTCACAGCTCAATTTTTCATCAGATAAACAACTGCCCCTTGTTCTCATTGCCCGGGCTGCCGGCATATCCTTTAAAACCCTTAAAATCATGAATCCGGAGATCAGGGGGTATTATCTTTCACCCGGCAGGGCAAGCCTGCTGGTGCCAAAGGGTAGTGAAAAAGATTTCAACACACGGTTTGCTGATTTGTATGAACAGTGGCAAACCCGGACCCATAAAAAATTTCACATCGTAAAATCAGGGGAAAGTCTTATCAGTATAGCCAAAGAATATAATATGTCCCTGGCTGCTTTGCTGCGGCTCAACAACATTTCTTTGAAAAAAATGATTCATCCAGGGGACAGGCTGGTGGTCAAATAGGATAATCAATGCTGGTATTGTGACTGGCAGTATTGTTTGAATCGTCTTTTTTGGTTTTTTGTTGTTTTTTTAAACACATCCGGTCTTCCCGAATGATGGCACAAAGTTTGGGGTTATGCAACTCCCTGCAGGTTGAGTGATTGTACAAGGGGCATTCAGGATGTTGTTTGGACATGTCGGTTCCTTATGTCAATGGGTGGTCCGGCAGATGGTTCAGATATAACCCAATTTGCTTAAGAGTTCAACCCAAATTTCCACAAGGTCATTGGTTCAGGGTATCTTCAGAAATGGTATCTGAAGCAGGTGATTCCGTGTCCAGTAAAGGTTCGGGCGGTGTATCTGCGGTTCCGTTTCTTTTCTTTTTGGTTTGGTCATCACCGGAAGGCAGGGGGGATAATGCAGGGCTTGTAATTTTTTGTTCCAGGTCTGTAACAGCCCTATCCAGGGCGGCTTCCAGATCTGCAAACCGCCGGGCCAGTTCTTTGCGGGTCAGGACCTGGTTTTCTACATCCTTGATCTTTTTGTCCAGAAGACTTATGTTTTTTTGCAGCGTCTGAAGTTCTACCATCCCGGCTTCCATGGTTTCTGCAAGTGCAAAAATTTTTTCTTCCAGACCACGCTGAATTTTTTCCAACTCCTCCTGATACGTTCGGAGCGTGCTCTGAAGCGATGCATTGATTCGCTCCATCTGGGCCACATTGGCTTTGTCCTGGTTTGCATTGTTCTGGATGCGCTGATCATGTCTGGCCAAAGCCGCATCCACCCGTTCGATGCTGGTATCCATCTCTTTTGCATCCACTTTGGAGGCGATCAGTTTTGCTGTCTGGTTTTCAAGGGAGTGGAGTTTTTTTTCCAGTATCGGCATTTTATCATCCAGAGCAAACCGGTTCTTGGCGATTCTTACATCCAGGGCATTGAGTTTTTCTTCAGACTGGCGAAGCAATTGTTCCACCTGATTGTTTTTTGAAATATCTGCGTCCACAACCTGATCCTTGATGTCCAGATAAATGAAAAACAGCACCACACCAATGAATACCGGAAGCATTACCGAAATAATGGTCACCCGGTTGGACAATTTATCAATTTTCAGGGTATTGAGTTCCTGAAGATAAGAAGAAGAAGCAATGCTGTCGCGGTCTTCTTCAGACAGATCAGATACATCGCTGTGAAAGTCTTTCAGGCTCATGAAACGATTCCTCCCGATATCTTCAGGATTTGCACCATATTATTCCCACTCAATAGTACCCGGTGGTTTTGAAGTGATATCATAGACCACCCTGTTGATATCTTCCACTTCATTTATGATGCGATTGGATATTTTCCCCAGAAGGGTGTGGGGCAGTTTTGCCCAGTCTGCAGTCATGGCATCGTTACTGGTCACAGCCCTGATGGCCACACAGTTGCCAAAGGTTCTTTTGTCACCCATGACCCCCACACTTTTTATGGGCAGAAGCACGGCAAAAGACTGCCAGAGTTTCCGGTAAAAACCGGCATTTCTTATCTCTTCCAATAATATGGTGTCTGTTTGTCTCAGTATATCCAGCCGCTCAGGTGTGATATCACCCATTATTCTGATGGCAAGTCCCGGCCCTGGAAAAGGCTGGCGCCATATCAGATCTTCATGAATTCCCAGTGTCAACCCCAGTTTTCTGACCTCATCTTTGAACAAAAGCTGCAAAGGCTCTATGAGTTTGAGCTTCATTTTTTTGGGAAGTCCGCCCACATTATGATGGGACTTGATAATGGAAGTGGGTCCGCCAAAAGCGGATTTGGATTCAATGATATCCGGATAAAGGGTTCCCTGACCCAAAAAACCGGCCCCCGGGATTTTTTTTGCTTCAGCATCAAACACCTGGATAAAGAGGCTGCCTATGATTTTTCGTTTGGTTTCCGGATCTGTCACCCCTTTGAGGGCGGCAAGAAAGATTTCAGCGGCATCCACAAACTTGATATTCATATCCAGGTTTGCAACAAGGCGTTTTTCCAGCTGAATTTTTTCATTGTGCCGCAATAGCCCGTTGTCAACAAATATACAATACAGATTTTTCCCGATAGCTTTGTGAATCAGGGTGGCAGCCACTGATGAATCCACACCGCCGGAAAGACCCATGATAACTTTTTGATCTCCCACTGCATCCCTGATCTGGGAAATGGCACCCTCGGAAAAAGATTTCATGGTCCAGTTTTTTTCACATTGGCATATATCAAATAAAAAATGTTTGATCATCAATGTGCCATTGACTGAATGCTCCACTTCCGGGTGGAACTGGAGCCCGTAAAACTGTTTTTTGCCATGGGCCACAGCAGCAATGGCGGTATTTTCCGTGGAAGCGGTTACCACAAACCCTTTGGGCAGTTCTTTGGCACTGTCCCCGTGGCTCATCCAGCACTGAAAGGCTGGTTCCATATCCTTGAACAGAGGGTTGTCTGCTGTTATCTGCAGACGGGCAAATCCATATTCTCTTTTTTGGGCACGCTGGATCACGCCTCCCAGGGCATGCATCATATAATGCATGCCGTAACAGATGCCGAGTACGGGTATTCCCAGATCAAACAGGGCGGTATCCACAGACGGGCTGTTTTCTTCGTAGATACTGGCAGGGCCGCCCGAGAGGATGATGCCTTTGGGATTGAGCTCCTTTATTCTGTCAAGGGAGATATCTGCAGGCTCCACCTGGCAATATACATTATGTTCCCGCACCCGTCTGGCAATGAGCTGATTGAACTGGGACCCGAAATCAATAACGATTATCATGTAACATTTCCCCGAGGTAAAATTTTTTTCAAACTATCATATTTCCTATAAACCGGGTAAAATTGCAAGATGTTTTTATCTGGATCTTGCCAATATTCTTATATTATGATTTATTGGGCCTGTTAATCCTGATGCGGCCAAACACGTACAATTATATTTCAAAAACTAGGAGCAATGCATGTATTTAGCATCTGATTTAAGGAAAGGATTGAAATTTGAAATTGACGGTGAACCTTATGTTATCGTCGGATTTGAATTCAAAAAACCCGGCAAAGGGCAGTCTCTTTATAAATGCAAACTCAAGAACATGATAACCGGTGCCCAGTTTGAAAGAACCTACCGGTCAGGAGATAAATTTGAAAAAGCCGATCTGGAAGAACAGGAGATGGAGTACCTGTATGCAGACAGGGATGCCTATTGCTTCATGAATACCGGCAATTATGAACAGATATTTCTCACCAGGGATCAGTTGGACGACGTGATGGAGCTGTTAAAGGAAAATACGGTGTGTACGGTACTGCTGCATAACCAGAAACCCATTGGCGTGACCCTGCCCAATTTCATTACCCTTACCGTTACCAAAACCGAGCCCTGGGCCAAAGGAGACACGGCCACAGGCAGCACCAAGCCTGCCACCCTTGAAACCGGATTTGAAATCCAGGTGCCGCCGTTCATCGAAGAAGGCCAGCTGGTCAAAATCGATACCCGCACCAAAGAATATGTTGAAAGGGCCAATGCATAAGCAGTCCTGGAAAGACAATACCGCTCACATGCGACAAATCCTGGCTGTGGACAATGAAAAAAATTTCATAACAGGGCTTGCTCTCACCCTCAGCCGGGCAGGATATGTCTGCAAAAAGATTGGTGAGGCCAAAACCGCATTGGCCTTTCTTGCTGCCGAAGAAGGGAAAAATATTGATCTGATCATTGCCGGTATATCACTGCCTGACATGGATGGTCTTTTTTTTCTCAAAACAGTTAAAAACCAATTTCCAGATATTGCGGTCATGGTTGTAACCGACCACGGTACAGCATACACCTGCAGGGATATAATGGATGCCGGTGCTGCAGATATTATACCACTGCCTTTAAACAGTGATTGTGTTCTGGCGCGGATCAGCAGGATTGCCAGAGAAAAACACCATCTGATGCAACTGCAGCAAAAAAATGCGCAAATGGCTGATTCTCTGGACCAGGCCGCTGTTCTGGCAAAGGAATCCCAAAACGCCTCCCGTGCCAAAACCTTTTTTCTGGCTTCCATGAGCCATGAGATCAGAACGCCTTTAAACAGTATTGTAGGGTATACAGACATGATGCTGGACACACCATTGAATGAAGACCAGAGATCATTTTTGCATGCTGCCCGGCTGTCCTGTGATACATTGTTGTCCGTGGTTAATGATATCCTGGATTTTTCAAAGGTGACTGCAGGAAAACTGCACATGGAAACCATTGATTTTGATCCGGAAATCCTGTGTTTTGAAGCCATTGAACAGATAAGAAGCCAGGTGGATGAAACCCGGGTGGAATTGTTGTGCCGGATTTCTGATCAGGTGCCTGCACAGGTGGCCGGAGATCCCCACAGGTTTCGTCAGATATTGCTGAATTTTTTGGGAAATGCTGTAAAATTCACGGACAAAGGATCCATTTCATTACACCTGAACGGGGAGGACCGCCCGGACAACCATTGCCTTTTGACTGTTTCCGTGACTGATACGGGAATAGGTATTGCCCCTGATGAACTGGACATCATATTTGAGCCCTTTATCCAGTCTGAGTCAGATATCGTCCGCAGCTCCGGCGGTACCGGACTTGGACTGGCCATCAGCAAAAATATTGCCGAAAAGATGCAAGGGACTGTCTGGGCAACCTCTGCACCAGGGAAGGGATCAACCTTTTACTTTAGTGCCTGTCTTAAAAAAACCAATAAAGAAAAAACCTCCCGGATACTTCAGATCCCCCTGGCTGGAAAAAAAATTCTGCTCAGTACCACCACCCATGAAAGCCAGGACATTTTGACCCGTGAACTGACACTGGCCGGTATGAAGCCGGTTCACCACCCTTTGGAACATCTGGATATGTTTCTTAAAAATCACAGGCAAAAGCCTTTTGATATCTGTATTGTTGATTTCGGCACCACCTTGTGCAGATCTTTTTCAAGACAGTCCCGTATACTGGAGGGACTGCATCCGGAACAATACCCTTTTGGATGTATTGCCTGTTCCGTTCCTTTTCCCGGAATTGCTGACATTTTTGAGAAGAAAGGATTCAAGGGATTTCTTCCAAAACCCATTCGCAAATCCAGCCTGCTGGAAATGATGGCCCATGTCTTGGGCAGGCATATCAGTTTTGATACTGTTCCGGATATGAAACCGGAAAAAATTGTCACAGTGCATACCCTTGCGGAAAACAAAAAACACGGGGTCACCATTTTACTGGTGGAAGACAATCCCGTAAATCAAAAAATGACATCCCTTATGCTGTCTAAAGCCGGATACACGGTGGTGACAGCTGACAACGGACAAGAGGCGGTGTACATATATACACAGTCCATTCACAGGTTTGATCTGATTTTAATGGACATTAATATGCCGGTGATGGATGGTTGTGAAGCTGCCAGAAGGATTCGGGCCCATGAAGCCCGGAACAGTTCACTGGGGCGCATTCCCATAATGGCCCTGACAGCCGGTGTGCTGGATGATTTTAAAGCCGGGTGCCTGGCAGCAGGTATGGATGACTTTCTAACCAAACCCATCAAACGGGATCTGGTTTTCCAGGCCATTCAAAAATGGGCCTTTTAACCGCCCCCTGGATGGGCGGTCATGCGGTCTGTTTTTCCTTATACCCGCATTTGGGAGCAGGGCATTTGAGGATTTTGCCTTCCCGCTTGGTTTGTTTTTCAACGAGAAAAGGGGAGTTGCACTGGGGACAGGGTTTGCCCACCGGCTTATCCCAGCTGGCAAATGTACACTTCGGGTATTGTGAGCACCCGTAAAAAATTTTCCCGCGCTTGGATCTTTTCTCAACAATCCGGCCTGTACAGCCGGGTTCCATGCAATGTAATCCGATATCCCGGGAAGAATTTTCAGACAGTACCGATTCGGTGTATTTGCAGTCAGGATAGCCGGTGCAGGCAAGAAAAAGCCCGAATCGTCCATCTTTCTGGACCATGGGTTTGCCGCATTGGGGGCAGTTTTTGACCGGGGTGTTGTCCACCTGCTTTTCCACAATGGCAATATTGCCTTTTTCATCTCTGGTATAATTGCTGGTAAATGTACAGTCCGGGTAGGCAGTGCATGCGAGAAAATGTCCATTTTTGCCGATTTTAATATTCAACGGTTTCCCGCAAGAGGGGCATGTCAGATCGGTTTCCACCCCCACGCCCTTGACACTGACCATGTTTTGTCTGGCATTATCCAGGGTCTGGCTGAAGGCATCGTAAAATTTGGCCAGCAGATCAACCTCCTCCAGTGTGCCGTTCTCCACATCATCCAGGTTGTTTTCCATCTGGGCGGTAAATGAAATATCCAGCAGATGCGGAAAAGATGCCACCAGAAGATCATTGACTATAAACCCGAGTTCACTGGGAACAAAATACCGTTTTACCAGTTCTACATATCCTTTGTCCTGGATAACGCTGATAATGGATGCATAGGTACTGGGTCGGCCGATGCCGTTTTTTTCCAGTTCCTTGACCAGGGATGCCTCTGAAAACCGGGGCGGCGGTTTGGTAAAATGCTGTTTGGAAATAATTTTTTCCCGGGCCAGCCCTTCTTTTTCCCTCACATGGGGAAGCGACTGAATATCATTGCCCGGGCTGGTTTCCGGAATTTCATACAAGGCCATAAATCCATCAAACTTCACAGTGGAGCCGCTCACGGAAAAAAGATATTCTTCTGCCTTGATCAATATGGCTTTCTGGTCAATGAGGGCCTGGCTCATCTGAGAGGCCACAAAGCGCTTCCAGATCAGATCATAGAGTTTGAACTGGTCTTCAGACAGATACGGTTCGAGTTTTTTAGGGGTGTTGAATACCGATGTCGGCCGGATGGCTTCATGGGCATCCTGCACCTTGTTTTTGTTCTTGAAGTGCCGGGGGGTGGTCAGGGCATAATCTTTGCCAAAATCCTGTAAGATAAGTTCCCGGGCCTGCTGGGCAGCTTCAGGGGCAACACGGGTGGAATCTGTACGCATATAGGTAATCAGCCCTTCAGGCCCGTCCGTACCGATATCAACCCCCTCATATAACTGCTGGGCAACCACCATGGTTTTTTTTGCAGAAAATCTCAAGCGGTTGATGGCATCCTGCTGCAGTTTGCTGGTGATAAACGGGGGCAGCGGGTTGCGTTTGACTGTCTTTTTTTTGATTTCATCCACAAAAAACTGGGCATTTTCAAGGTCTGTAACAATTTTTTGGGCCTGGGCTTCATTGGTAATTTTGGCTTTTTTTCGGCCTATTTTCACCAGGGCGGCATTAAAGCACGGAGGCTTCCGGGCCATCAGGTCCGCAGTAATGGTCCAGTATTCTTCAGGGATAAAATGCCGTATTTCCCGTTCCCGGTCACAGATGATCTTTACAGCCACAGACTGCACCCGGCCGGCACTCAAGCCCCGCTGCACCTTTTGCCACAGCAGCGGGGAAATCTGGTATCCCACCAGCCGATCCAGCTTGCGCCGTGCCTGCTGTGCATCATATTTGTTCTCATCCGGTTCCAAAGGTTTTTTCAAGGCATCTTCAATGCCTTTTTTGGTGAGTTCATGAATGAGTACCCGGTGGAATCGGCGGTCTTTTTTCTTTAAAATATCCATGATGTGAAAGGCAATGGCCTCTCCTTCACGGTCCGGATCAGGGGCAAGGTAAATATCATTGCTGTCTTTGGCAATTTTTTTCAGATGGGAAATGACTTTGGCTTTGTCCTTGATATTGACATATTCAGCCTTGAAATTATCATCCACGTCAATTCCAAGTGTTTTGACCGGCAGATCCCGTATATGGCCGGCACTTGCGGCCACGTTATATCCTTTTCCCACATATTTTTGCAGGGTTTTGATTTTGGTGGGTGATTCAACAATGATAAGCGGTTTGCCCAAGATTACTCCTTTACAATGGAAAAATAGGTGCCTGGATGGTGTTTTACAACCCCCAGTAATTCAAGTTCCAGCAGTACGGCAGACACGATACTGCTGTCCATCCGGCTTGATTCAATGATACTGTCAATATGCCGGGGATAAACTTCCAGCACTTGCATGATCTGTTTTTTGGTAGCATCCAGCTCCGGTTTTGATACGGGTTTTGCCAAAGGTATGCCGATAACCGGTTCCTGATGAACAAGATGAGACAATTCATTAACCACATCTGCTTCATTTTCCACCAGTTTTGCCCCCTGTTTCAGCAGGGAATGGGTGCCCTGGCTTTTCTGGGAACGTATACTTCCCGGTACGGCGAAAACTTCCCGGTTATATTCAGCTGCCAGCCGTGCCGTGATCAATGACCCGCTTTTCTTTTTTGCTTCCACCACAATGGTGCCACAGGAAAGACCGGCAATAATCCGATTTCTAATTGGAAAATTATACGGATACGGGTCTGTGTCAAGCTTAAATTCTGATATCACTGCCCCGGATGTTTGCATTCTATAAAACAAGTCTTTGTTTTCTCTGGGATAAATTTTTTTCAGCCCCGACCCCAGCACTGCAATGGTATTACCCGTGGATTCCAATGCACCTGTATGGGCTGCTGTATCAATGCCTCTGGCCATACCGCTGACAATGCAAAATCCCATATCTGCCAATCTGCGGGCCAGATAACGGGCAGTGTCCATTCCATAGGAAGAGGCATTGCGTGATCCCACAATGGCGATGCAGGGGGCCCGGGGATCCACATGTCCCTGATAAGTCAAAATCGGCGGAGGGTCTGGAATGGTTTTCAGCAATCCGGGAAAGCCCGGGTCATGGAGGGTTAAAATTTTGACACCAAGCGCTGTAATTTGCTGCAGCTCTCTTTGGGCGGCATCCGTGTATTGGCTGGCCTGCAGGGAACCGGGAATAATTTTTTTGGAAATTCCGGACACTTTTATCCAGGCCTCGGGTTTTGCAGCCAGGACCTTTTCCGGAGTCCCGAAAGCCTGGACCAACCGGTTGAAACCCTGGTTTCCCAAAAAGGGAATTTCTCTTAAAGTGAACCATGGCAGGTATGTGGCTACATCTGATTCCATATGGCCAGAACAGTCAATCAGATGACATCAATTTTGCCTGGGCTTTATCTGCGGCAGGTGAAAAAGGGTATTTTTTCAAAACCAGTTTCAAATAGTGGTTCGCCCGGTTGGTGTCATCCATGGACAGATAGCAGTACCCGGTTTTCAACAAGGCATCAGGTACTTTTTCCGCAGCAGGATAAGCAGCAACCAGTTTTTTGAATACAGCCGCTGCCTCGGTATATTCCCCCTGGGAATAGTAGCATTCTCCCAGCCAGTAAAGGGAATTGTCAGCCAGGCTGTGGTCCGGGTATTGCCGGGCAAAACCTTGAAACAATCTGGCAGCTGCAGCAAAGTCATCGGCCAGCATCAGGTTTCTGGCTTTTTGGTATAGATCTGACGGGGCCGTTTTTTTTGACTGCTCATTTGTATGTTCCGGTTTTTCTTCCGGTTTCTGCAGCACAGCAGGCTGATTTTTTTCCGCAACAGACTGGTGTTTTTCAAGGACAGTTATTTTTTGTTCCAGACGGGTGATTTTTTCTTCCAACGCATCAATGGTCTGGCTTCTTTGGTCCATCTGCTGTTGTATCTGTGTAAGCTGATTTTTGGTAAATCCATCAGGATCGGTTACGGTTATCTGGTTTTCATCCTGGGAGGGGTCTGTTTTTTTCCCAAAAAAATGGGATTTTGAACAGGATACCAGCAGAAAACTGACACAGATCAGGGCGGTATATCTTACAATTGCTGACCGGGCCATTGGGGTTATCCTTTCCTGGAAGCGGCAAGCACAACCGGGCTGGCCACAAATATGGATGAATAGGTGCCGATGAGAACACCGATGATCATGGCAAAGGCAAAATTATGGATAATGTCCCCACCGAGAAAAAACAGGGCCAGCAGGACAATTAATGTGGTAACGGATGTGAGAATGGTTCTGGACAATGTCTGGTTAATGCTTTTGTTGAAAAGACCGGGCAGGGCGGTTTTGGAAGATTCCCCCTTGATGTTTTCCCTGATTCTGTCAAACACGATGATGGTATCATTCAATGAATATCCGATAATGGTCAACAGAGCGGCAATAATCGGCAGGGAAAAATCCAGGTTGAGAATGGAAAAAATGCCCACTGTGATGAACACATCATGGATCAGGGCAATGAGGGCGCCCATGGCAAATTTGAGCCGGAGCCGCCAGAACAGGACCAGAGAGACAACAAGGGCCCCGGCAATCAAAATCGGCATGCTGACATTGAAAACAGACAAAAAATAGACCGCGGTCATCAATGCGCCGGCTGTCACCCCGGACAGTATCCATTTAAGCTCAAACCGGCCGGAAATATAAATGGTGATGAACAAAAGAGAATAAAAAATGGCCAGCAGGGCCTGTTTTTTCAGTTCATCTCCCACCTGGGGGCCAACCATTTCCATACGCCTGATTTCCGGTGTTACGCCGGTACCTGAAAGGATGGCAGCAGAAACTGTTTGGGACAGACCTTTACCCACTGTTTCACTGCTGGCAGTGCGGATTAAAAATTCATGGTCTTCGGGTTCTCCGAAATCCTGAACAGACAAATCCTTCAGGTCCAGACCGGCCAGACTGTCTCTCACCTGGGCAATGGAAATATCCCGGGTGAATTTTACCTGGATCAGTGCCCCGCCGGAAAAATCAATGCCGTAGTTGGGCCCTTTGTGAACAATCAGCCCGATGATACTGGCAATGATGAGTATGGCGGAAAAAACAATTCCGATTTTCTGTTTCCCCAGAAAGTCTATATTGATATCAGACTTGATCAGCTGCATTATGACAATTCCTTTATATGCTCAATGTTGAAGCGGTTTTTTTCTGTAAAATAAAATCAAAAATTGATTTGGACAGAACCAGGGCGGTAAACAGGCTGGCAACAATACCAAGTCCCAGGGTCACGGCAAAACCCTTGACAGGACCTGTGCCGAATTGAAACAGCACAATGGCGGCAATCAAGGTGGTGACATTGGCATCCAGAATGGTCAAAGTGGCCCGGTCAAAACCGGCATGGACTGCAGCAAGGGGTGTTTTTCCCCACCCAAGCTCTTCGCGTATCCTTTCAAAAATGATCACATTGGCATCCACTGCCATACCGATTGTCAAAATAATGCCTGCAATTCCCGGCAGGGTCAAAGTGGCCTGAAACGCAGCCAGACCCCCGCCGATAAGAATGATATTCATAATCAGGGCCAGATTTGCGATCAGGCCGGCTCCCTTATAGTATATCGCCATGAACAAGAGGACCAGTGCGCCTCCCACCAGCATGGAAATCATGCCCATGCGAATGGAATCCGCACCCAGGGTGGGTCCGACAGTTCTTTCCTCAATGATGGTGACCGGTGCGGGAAGAGATCCGGCACGCAGGGCAATGGCCAGGTCTTTGGCTTCTTCCATGGTGAAATTTCCAGTGATCACGGCCTTGCCCCCGGCAATGCGGTCCTGGATAACCGGTGCCGAGTACACGGTATTATCCAGGACAATGGCCAGCCGTTTTTTGATATTCTGCCCGGTAATCCGCTCAAAAATATGGGCGCCTTTCCGGTTGAACTCAATACCCACCTGGGGCTGCTGAAACTGATCAAATTCCACCCGGGCATCCACCAGAAGACTGCCGTCCAGCAGTACCTGTTTTTTGATTACATGGGGAATTTTAGCGGTATTGCCGGTGACAGGATCTGTTTTGTTTTCATACAGAATCTGGCTTCCTACGGGCAAAGATCCCTGAAGGGCTGCTTCAGCGCTGACATCATCATTGACCAGCTGAAATGTCAACTGGGCGGTTTTTCCGATCAGGTCTTTGGCACGCTCCGGATCATTGATTCCCGGCAGCTGAAGAAGTATGCGGTTGTCTCCCTGAATCCGAATGTCGGGCTCACTGACACCAAATTCATCAATCCGGTTGCGAATGGTTTCAAGGGCCTGTTCCGTGGC
>JAWOEP010000199.1:0-3235 GCA_046482705.1 Desulfotignum sp. | reverse complement strand
GTAGCGGCCGTGTCCGGCACATGTTTTACACACACACAAATTTTCATAGTTTAACCTCAACCAATCGATTTTCAACTTTTCATTTTTTCGTTTTTGGGATCATACAGGGGCATGGCAGAAACTGTGGCACTGCGTTTGCGGCCCAGGATCTCCACTTCCAGCTGCGTCCCTTCTTTGGCAAATTCCGGTTTAACATACCCGAAAGCAATACTTTTTTCCACCCGGTGACCGTAGCCGCCCGAAGAGGTCATGCCGATCCGTTCATCCCCTGCAAAAATGGGGTTGTATCCAAAAGGATCAGAGTCTTTGGCATCCACCACCATGCAGACCAGTTTCTGGGCAATCCCTTCTTTCTTCTGTTTTTCCAGGCCCTTTTTGCCAATGAACTCCTTGTCCATTTTCACGGTCCAGGCCACATTGGTTTCCAGCGGGGTGTGATGCACGTTCATCTCGCTCTTCCAGGCCAGATAGCCTTTTTCCAGACGCATGGAATCCATGGCATACATGCCGATAAGCCGGATGTCAAACTCAGCACCCGCATTCATGAGATCATGGTACAGTGTGATCTGATGCTGGATGGGATGAAAGATCTCAAATCCCAGTTCCCCCACATAGTTCATGCGGTTGACCCGGCATTTGGTCCGGCCCACGAAAATCTCCCGGGAGGTGCCGAACTTGAAGACGTCATTGGACACGTCGTCATAGGCCACTTTTGCCAGCACTTCTCTGGAATTGGGACCAACCAGGACAAGGCATCCCATCTGGTAGGTGATGTCTTCCATGCACACCGATCCATCTTCAGGCAGGTTTTCGAGCATCCAGTGCTGGTCATGTTTTTTACCCACGGAGGCAGTCACGCAGAAAAACTCATTTTCATTGACACGGCTCACGGTCATGTCGGTCTTGAAATTGCCGTTGTGGTCCAGCATGGGGCTCAAGGCGATGCGGCCGTCTTTTTCCGGCACCTTCTGGCAGGTCATGTTGTTGAGCCAGGCTTTGGCGCCGGGTCCGGATATTTTTGTCTTTGCAAACCGGGTCAGGTCGATGATACCCACTTTTTCCATCACATGCCTGCACTCATTGCCCACATGCTTGAAAGCATTGGACCGTCTCCAGGTGGGATTTTCATACCCGTCTTCCCCTTTGGGCGGAAAATAGTTGGGGCATTCCCATCCGTAATAATCCCCGAACACCGCATTGGCCTGTTTCTGGTATTCATAGATGGGGCTGGTGCGGTTGGGACGGGCCGCGTCCCGGAACTCGTTGGGATAGATGGTGGCATACAGGCGCGGATAGGTGTCCGCAATCTTTTCGGTGTTGTAGGCCCAGTTGGCATAGGATCCGTACCGCCGGGAATCCATGGGCCACAGGTCGATCTCGGGTTCTCCGTTCATCATCCAGCCGGCCAGGTAATGGCCGATGCCGCCGGCCTGGGTGATGCCGAAGCTGTATCCGCAGGCATTATAGAAATTTTTCAACGGTGCGGCCGGACCCACCAGGGGATCACCGTTGGGGGTATAGGTGATGGGACCGGCGGTGACATGCTTGAAACCGGTCTCGCCCAGGATGGGGAACCGTTCGATACCGCCTTCGATACAGTCGGAAATGTTGTCAAAATCCGGGTTGAGCTCTTCCTGGGCATAATCCCAGGGCACGCCGTTCTTGTACCACTGCTGGCCGTTGGCTTCATACAGGCCCAGTATCAAAGAATCCATTTCCTGGCGCAGGTAGATGGATTTGTCCGGATCACGCATCAGGGGCAGGTAGGTATCCCGGTCCGCAATTTCCTGGATCGATTCATACAGGATATGGGTGTGGGCAATGGAAATGGAGGGAATCTCCAGGCCCACCATCCGGGCCACTTCCGGTGCCCACAGGCCGGCGGCGTTCACCACGTTTTCACAGGTGATGTCACCTTTGTCGGTCTGCACCACCCATTCGCCGCTGGATTTCTGATAAATGCCGGTGACCATGGTGTGAAGGTTGAACTCCACCCCGAGTTTCCGGGCCCCCTTGGCCATGGCCTGGGTCAGGGAGTTGGGGTCCACATCCCCGTCATCCGGCCAGTACAGCCCTCCCAGGAGCCCGTCCGTCTGGATAAAGGGATGCATTTTTCCGATCTCTTCCGGGGTGACATAGGACACATCCAGGCCCAGGCACCGGTTCATGGAATAGGCATATCCGAGTTCATCCATACGCCCCGGATTGTCCGCTGTCCGGATGGAGCCGGTGGTGTGCCACCCGACAGGCTGACCGGTTTCCTTTTCCAGTTCTTTGTAGATCTCGATGCTCTTTTTGTTCACCTGGGTGCCGTAATAATTGGAATGAAAAAAGGAGACATTTCCCGCCGCCATCCAGGTGGATCCAGAGGTCAGCTCATGTTTTTCCACAAGCACCACATCGTCTTTCCATCCATATTTTGCCAGGTGATAGGCCACGGAAACGCCGATGACGCCTCCGCCGATCACAACCGCTCTTGCATTGGTTTTCATTGTCATTCACTCTCCTTTGTTGTTTGGTACACTAAGCTTTTGCTTCTCTACCGTTTAAAAAATATCGCAACGCCCGGTTTTTGGGCTGCCGGATATGGGTGTCATAAAAATAGGAAAATCCGCCCGTTTTCGCATACCCACCAAACTGATAAGCAAGCATGCAGTTTATGTACCACTCATCCATGACATTTCATGGGAATGCCCTTTTATTGCTCTGCAAAATTTAAGATTCCTTGATATTTCTCATGATATTTTAATTGATTTTTTTAAAAAGCCACATATCATCTCTGCCGGCCAATGGCGATGAATAAAAAATAACTGTCAAAATATTAAAAAATTTTTCTTTTTACTGTAAATTATTTTTACATTTTTGCGTCTGCTTTTACGCCACAAACGCTTTACGATCGATGCCGAATTTTTTCATCTTGTAATGAAATGACTGGGGAGAGATGCCGAGTGACCGGGCCGCTCTGGCGGCATTTCCCCGGGAACGGGTCAGCGCGTTCAAAATCATCAGCTGTTCACGGGACTTCTGGGTTTCCATCAGATTATGGCCGGATTCCGACGGATAATCCTGATCGATCAGGGGCTGATTCAGCGTATCTTTTCCTGCAAAACTGAAAATATGGGGCGGCAGGTGGGACAGATGAATGACCCGGGTGCCGCCCACCATGTTCATGGCCGCTTCAATGATGTGCTCCAGTTCTATCACATTGCCCGGCCATCGATATCCGGTAAACAGA
>JAWOEP010000166.1:0-30676 GCA_046482705.1 Desulfotignum sp. | reverse complement strand
TGGATTTCAACAAGGATCTGCTGCATCTGTCTGAAAAGATCTGGCACTTGAACCGGATGTTCAACAAGCGGGAGATCCCGGATTTCGGCCGAAAATACGATTACCCGCCCCCGCGGTTTTACGAGGAGCCCATCCCGTCCGGCCCCAACAAGGGCCACAAGGTGGAATTTGCCGTGATCGAAGAAATGCTGAATGCGTATTACACAGCCCGGGGCTGGGACCAAAACGGTATCCCCTCCAGAGAAACCCTGGAAAAGTTCAACCTGGCGGTTGAATGATCACCCTCACCCTGAAAATATCGGAAAGCCTGCTGAGCATCCTGAAGGATACAGGCTGCCCGAAACAGGAAACCTGCCGGATCCGGGTAGAAAAAAACATCCCGGTCCGGCAGGTCCTCCTTGAACAAGGCATCAGCCCCCTGCTGGTGCCCATGATCTTTCTGGACAATCGGAAGGTGTCCGTGGACACGCCCCTGGAAGCAGATGCCGTGCTCACTCTGCACGGGCCTCTGGCCGGGGGGTGATATCCCTTCAGAAAGGGCACTGTTTTCCAGGTTCAGGACTTCAACCGGTATTGTCTTTCAATCCCTGTGGCCAGATCCGGGCCTTTCCAGTCGGTGGTTCTGTATCGGGCCAGGTTTCCGGCAATCGGTCAAAAAACAATCCCATGGTGTCGGAATGCCCATCTGCGCATTTCCAATGGCTGAGCTTACTCTTCCGGTTCTTCTGGAAGCTGCGCCCCATGCCACACTGCAGAAATCCAGACCACATCGTTTTTGCATTTATAAAAAAAACGATATGGTGGGACAATAACCTCACGGTATGGCAGATCCGGAAATTCCGGTATGATTCTACCGGATTCCGGGAAATCTTCGAGTCTTCGTAAAATTTTTCCAGCCCGCTTTCGAAGATTGACAGCAGCCGTTGGTTTATCTTTACGAATATAGGACAGTGCAGACAAAAATTGGGCCCGGGCTGATGGGGTGAATTGAACCCTCACGAAAGATCCCCGGCCAGAAGATTATCAGCTTCAGCAAGCACAGAATCCAGGTCATATCCTTTGCCTGCTTCTATTTCTCTGTCCCCTTTTGCCAGCAGACGAAGGATTTCTTTTTCATGTTCAAATTTTTCATAGGCATCAACACCGAGGATTACCGCTGTGGCCCTTCCCCTTTGGGTGATGATTACGGGTTCATCATTATCTTTTAACTGTTTTAAAAGGTTGGCCGCTTCCCGCCTCAAATCACTTACCGGAATAATATTTGATAATTTTCCCATTTTGTACCTCCTGATGTATCTTTAAAAATACTATTAAAAATACTACATGGCAAGCGATTAATTTTTTAAAAAATGGATCAAACCGCTGATCTATCTCTCCATTCCCATGGCCGTTTCCATGTTCAGGACTTCAACCGGTACTGAACAGCCCCATGCAGGTTTATACCCTCCCGGCAGACTGTGTTCCTTAAAGTGTTGACACGGCCTGTTCTTTGTAATATACAGACTGGAAACCGGATGGCTGGAGCCATCCTGCAGACCAACATATCAGACAGCAAAAAAACAGGCCATGAAGGCCCTTTGTCCTAATAACCATAACAGGACCCGGGTCTTCATGGCCTGTTTTTATTGGAAGACCGGGCATTTATCACAAAAGGAGAAAAGATGAAACCAGAAAAAAACATTGCACTGAAAACAATACAATCCATCTGCCTGGCCTGCATGTTCTGTATTTTCAGTTACTGGTCCGCACTGGCCGGTGAACCGGGTCCCATCCAGATGGAGGAGATGACGGTCACCGCCACCAAGACCGATGTGGATGCGGCCCTGTCTCCTGCCACCACATTTTCCGTGGACCGGGAGGATATCGACTTCCAACCGTCCCATTACATGAACAATTTTGGGGAATTCATCCGGGATGTCCCGGGGGTCCATGTGGCCCAGTATTTTCCCTGGGGACCGCCCTGGGTGCACCTGCGGGGTACCGGTCATTTTCTGCAGCGCAGTGTTTATCTGATTGACGGCCTGCCGGTCCATGCATTTTTATCGCCGGCCATCCACCCCAATGATATTGAAAAGGTGGATGTGGTCCTGGGGCCGTCATCCGCCATCTACGGTGCTTCTGCAGCAGGCGGTGCCGTCAACATTCTCACCCGGAAAGCCGAAACCGGAGAAGGGATCCGGGCCGGTGTGTCCTATGGGTCCAACAACACCATCCGGCCGAACCTGTCAGTGGGAGATGATACCGGCAGTTTTCACTACCGGTTTTCCTACAGCGGGGATTTTTCCGACGGCTACCAGATGAAACCCATTGACGGAATGGTCCTTCTGGACAGCCTGGGAAAACCCCAGTATGTCAGAACCGCATCCGTGGAAGACAATGACTACAAATACAACTGGCTCACCGGCAAGATGGGGTGGGACAACAACCAGGGCACAGCCCTGACCCTGTCGCTGAACTACATGGACCGATATCTTTCCGGGGGCCAGCCCAATGCCATTGAAAACGACCATGGCGACACCCTGGTTTCCAGCCTCAATTTCACCCATCCCCTGGGAGAGTGGGGCAAGCTGACCGCTCTTACCGGATACCAGTATCAGAGCATTCCATCCCAGTACAACGGCGGGGCCAGCCTGGTGGGGGGCGCTGTGGTGGTGGACAGCACCATTACCGGCACCCGGGACTGGGACCGGTTACGCATTCCTCTGGAAGTGCAGGGTGATTTTTATCTGGGCCGCCACAATGTGCTCACCGCGGGCATTCACCTGGCCAGGGAAGAAGAGGACATGTACAGATATTCAGCCACCGGTGACCAAACCTACCGCTATGAACTGACCACTGATATGACCGGGCTGTACCTCCAGAACCAGACCTTTCTGATGGATGACCGGTTGAGCCTGCTGGCGGGGCTGCGGTACGATGAATGGGAATACACCGATATCTACGATTCCGGATCCAGCAACCCCACGCCGGATGATGTAGAAAAAGACCATGTCACCTACCGGGGCGGGGTCAAATTCAAGGTCAATGACACCATGTCCCTGCGCAGTTCCATCGGCACCGCCTACTGGCCCGGCAACCCGAAATGGTTTTTCCAGAACCTCAACACCGGGTCCTCCCACCGGGAAGCCAATCCCAACCTGGATCCGGAAAAAACCTGGATGGCGGACCTGGGAACCGACCTGACCTTTGCCCGAACCCGGACCCTGTTGACACTCACCGGGTATTACGGGATTATTGAAGACATTATGGCCTATACCTATGATCCCCACCCCACTTTGCCCGGTACCACCCTGATCAAGACCCGGAACATGGGCGAGGCGGAAATATACGGCCTTGAGCTGCTGCTGAAACAGCCCATCACCGAACACCTGTCCTTTACCGGCTCCCTGACCCTGAACCACTCCCGGATCACCGAAGACAAAGTCAACCCGGCCAATGAGGGCAATCAGCTGAGAAACGCCCCGGATTACTGGGGCAGCCTGGGCCTGCGGTATATCCGGCCGGATCTTGTCAACGGGGAGCTCCTGTTTCGGTTTTCCGACAGCCGGTACTATGATGACAACAATGAAGACCTGCCCTTTTTTCACATGGAATCCTATGAAACCATTGATGCCAAAATCTGGCGGGACTGGCAGCTTACCCCGAAAATCACCCTGCACACCGCCATTTCGGGCGTCAATCTCCTGGATGAGGAATATGCCACGGAAATCGTGTATGTGAACCCGGGAAGATACCTGGAATGCATGACCGCTTTCCGGTACGCATTCTGATGCTGCTGCCCATGTTCAAGACAAAACAAACCATATGGGCATGGATCTGGTCTGCGGCCTGCCTGATGCTGGCCGCAGGCCTTTTCACCGGCCCGGCCGCGGCCGCAGACCCCGGTTCCACCCTGACCATCGGGGTCGGGCGGGACTTTTTCGACGGTCCGGACAGCCGGGCCTTTCTGCACGGCTCCACCCACACCTGGGAGGGCCTGACCTACCTGGACTCCCATCTCAGGGCACAGCCCTGGCTGGCGGAAGACTGGCACAGCCTTGATGACTGCCGCACCTGGGTGTTCCGGCTCCGGGATGATGTGATGTTCCACAACGGCACAAAACTGACGGCCGATCTTGCCAGAACCGCCATTCTCCGCATTGCCGGCAGCCCGAAATATGACCCGGCCGGGGTGTACCGGAACCTGGAAAAACTGGAGGTATCCGGTCCCCTGGAACTGCGGTTTCATTTTTCCAAACCCTTTCCCGCATTTGCCAATGCCGTATCCTACTATTCCAGCCCCATTCTCCATCCGGCAGGCTTTGATGAAAACAGCCGGATCACTGCATTGCACGGCACCGGTCCCTTTTACCCGGAAAAGATCCAGGCAGGGGACCGCATTGTACTGCATGCCTTTCCCGGATACTGGGGGGACAAACCCCATGCCGGCCGGGTGATCTTCCGGACCCTTCTGGATGCCCAGACCAGGGCCATGGCCCTGTTGTCCGGGGAGATTGATGCGGTGGCGGATGTGGGGGCCATCCTGCCCCAGCAGACACACATGTTCCAGGGCAAAGACATCGTCCTGAAACAGGTGGAAGTGGCCACCACCCATTACCTGATTTTCAACTGTAAAAAGCCCCCTTTTCACCGGGCAGACCACCGCCACTGGCTGGCCGGGCAGATGGATCTGCCCGGCATGATCAAGGCCCTTGTGCCGGGGGCGGCCAGGCCTGCCAGGGATCCGTATACCCCCCTGGCCCGGGACTGGGCCTTTCACCTGGTGTCTTCCCGGCCGGCCCCGGCCCCTGATCCGGACCCCGACCCGCTGACCATCCTCATCCATGCCGGCACGGTCCAGCGGTGGCCGTACCTGGACATGGCCCAATGCATCCAGGCCGGACTGGAAACCCACGGTTTCAGATGCCGTATCGTTCTGCGGGAACCCGGGGCCTATTACCAAGATATGCGCCAAGGGAACTTTCATATAGCACTGCAGCCCAACACCCTGATGACCGGGGACCCTGATTTTTTCTTTGCATATTACATGGCAACGGACAGTCCGCGGCATTATGGCTGCGGATCACAGGACACTGACGACCTGATCCGCCGGGCACGCCATGAACCGGATGGACACAAACGCAGAGAGCTCTACCGGCAGCTCTCAGAGATTTTTGCCAGGGACCTGCCCCTGCTGCCCCTGTACCATGATATCAGTTATTATGCCCACACCCGCCGGGTGACGGACTTCCGCCTGGACCACAACTTCAGGCCCGGCCTGACCCATACCAGGATCGTGAAATGACCCCGTCCCCTCAGAAAGACAACCGGCGCATGGCCTTCTGGAAAACCCGGTGGAAACAACACCTGAACGGCTCGCTTCTCAGACAGACCCAGAAAAAAACCCCGGAACAGTGGCAGAGATTCTACAACCGGGTCGCCGGCATCTGGAGCGACATAGCGGGAATTTCCGCCAAAACCGCCACCGCCCTTGCCGGACATCTGATGCAGGAACAAATGATCCGACAGGGCGGCACTGTCCTGGATATCGGATGCGGCCCCGGTACCCTGTCAATGGCATTGGCGGAACAGGATATGCAGGTAACGGCCCTGGACCGCTCTCAGGGCATGATCCAGGTGGTGAAACAGAAGCTTTCGGACCGCAGGGATCTGAGGGTCCATCCCATGACCGGCGACTGGCGGGCCCTGCCGGATACGCCGGTCCACGGTACAGCCATTGCCGCTTTTTTCCCTGAGGTCTGTTCTCCTGACGGCATCCTTCACATGGAAACCCTGGCAGCAGAGACCTGTATACTGATCATGGGGGACGGCACAGACACTTTTTCCCTGCGCCGGCAGATCTGGGACCGGCTCATGCCGGTCCCCTGCCCGGCCAGCGGATTTCACCATGTCTGTGCCGCCGGATACCTGACTGCCGCCGGCAGGGCCCCCCGGGTATCACGCCTGTCCGTACCCGCGACCCTGGATGTGGATGAAGCAGCTGCAAACGCTTTTTTTCACGCATATTTCTCCATGTTCGGAGTTTCGGAAAAGGATCTGGTATCCGCCATCCAGAAAGCACTTTTCCCCTGTCTGAAACAGGGCCGGGTCTGTCTGCAGGGCACGGCCCATCTGATAATAGTGGGGTGGCACCCTTGTTCATCCCCGATTCGGGATAGCAGCCCATGCTGAAAAAAATCATGAAAAAAGCCGGGTATATGGCCTTTGTGCTGTGGGGCATCAGCCTGGGGACCTTTGCGCTGTTTGCCCTGGCCCCGGGAGACCCGGCGGAAGTGATCCTGCAAAGCCGCCATGAGAGCCCGAATCCACAACAGATTCAGGCATTGAGGCAGGAACTGGGCCTGAACGATCCCTGGGCGGTCCGTTACTGTTCCTGGATATCCGCCATCCTGGCAGGGGACCTGGGCATAAGCTGGCAGACCGGCCGGCCGGTCTCTGACACCATTTTGGAAAGGATACCGGCCACTCTGGAGCTGGCCGGGGCTGCATTTCTGATGATGGTGCTGATCTCCTGCACCTGCGGCGGCTGTGCCGCATTGTTCCGGCACCGGCTCCCGGATCACCTGATCCAGGCGGCCACCATCATCATCACAGCCATGCCCGCCTTCTGGCTGGGTATTCTTTTGATGTACAGCTTTTCCCTGAAACTCTCCCTGCTTCCAACCACGGGCCGCGGCACTGCATCCCACCTGATCCTGCCGGCACTCACCCTGGCGGCAGGGGTTGCCATGCTCCAGGCCAGCGTGCTGCGTACCTCCCTGGTCCGGATCATGGGCCTGGACCATATCCGGTTTGCCGCGGCCAAAGGGTTGGGGAAACGGATGATATTCATCCGGCACATGCTGCCGGCCGCACTGGTGCCCATGGTGATCCTGTGGGGAATATCTCTGGGCCAGCTGGCCGGGGGCGCGGTGATCGTAGAATCCGTATTTGCATGGCCCGGCATCGGCCGCCTCACCGTTGACGCGGTCCTGGCACGGGATATTCCCACGGCCCAGGCCCTGATCCTGATGCTCTCTTTTGTGTTTGTGGTGGTCAATACCCTGGTGGATGCGGTGCACCGGAAACTGGACCCCCTGGTGGGGCATACCCCATGAAAGTGCTTTCCCTTTTGCCGGTCCGCCTGGCCATTGGATGTTTCCTCTTTGCTCTGGCTGCAGCAGCAGGGATATTTTCCCCCTGGCTTGCCCCACACGATCCCCTGGCGGCTGATCTGTCCCTGAGGCTTATGCCCCCGAACCCTGCCTATCCCTTGGGCACGGACCAGCTGGGACGGTGTGTGTTTTCCCGCATTCTTGCCGGCACCCGTATCTCTTTGTCCGGGGCTGTGGCAGCCTCTGCCCTGTCCCTGGCTGCAGGGGCGGTCATGGGGGTTTGTGCGGCCCTGATCAGGGGATGGGGCCGGGCGTTTTTCACCGGGCTCATCGATATGGGACTGGCCCTGCCCGGACTGATTCTGGCCCTGGTGGTCAGCGGTCTTCTGGGGGGAAGTTTTCTAAGCCTTGTCACCGGCCTGGCCATGGCCAACTGGCCCTGGTGGGCCCGGCTGATCCGGGGATTGATCACCACCGCAAGGCAAAAGGATTATGTAATGGCCGGGCGGACCGCCGGGCTGAACAAATTCCGGATTTTGACCCACTATCTTTTGCCCCAGATCCAGGGCCCTGTTCTGGCCGCTGCTGTCCTCAGAACCGGCCGGATCATCCTGGCTTTTTCCAGCCTCACCTACCTGGGGCTTGGCCCGGCCCCGCCGGCACCTGAATGGGGACGTATGCTCCAGGAAGCGGGCATCTACATGACCCAGGCACCCTGGCTCATGCTGGCCCCGGGGCTGGCCATCACCCTGGTGGTGGGGGCATTGAACCTGATGGGAAACGGGCTGAACAGGGAGGTTTCATGATCCCTTCCCCTGAAAGCCCCATTCTGACCGTATCCGACCTGGCCATCGGTAGCCACACGGGCAAAACCTTTATCAACCGGGTGGAAAACATCAATTTCTCACTGACACCCGGCGATATTCTGGGCATCGCCGGTGAGAGCGGATCCGGAAAAACCCTCACCGCCTGCGCCATTGCCGGGCTGCTGCCCCGTTCCCTGACCATCGGCTGCGGCTGCATCCAGTTTAACGGCCGGCCGGCTTTTCATCCCCAAAACGGCTCTCCTGCCTTTGTGCGGGGAAAAGATGTTTTACTGCTGTTCCAGAGCCCCGGCAGTACGCTTGATCCCGGTGTTCGCACAGGTATCCAGATTCAGGATGCCCTGACAGCCTGCCTGGGATATCCCCGTAAAACCGCCAGGCAAAAGACGCTCCAGGCAATGGAACAGGTGGGCCTGGATGATACCCTGTTTGGCCGGTACCCGTTCCAGCTCAGCGGGGGCCAGCGGCAGCGGGTGCTGATGGCCATGGCTTTTGCCCTGGTCCCACGGGTCCTGATTGCAGACGAGCCCACTGCCGGCCAGGATACCGCCAACCGGGATCACCTCTTGATGCTGCTGACCCGGCTGGCAAAGGAAAACAGGACCGCGGTCATCCTCATATCCCATGACCTGCGTATCCTTTCCAGAACAGTGAACGGCATGGCGGTGTTCCACCGGGGACGGCAGGTGGAATACGGACCGGTCAAACAGCTGTTCACACGGCCGGTACATCCCCACACACAGGAACTTATTCAAGCCATGCAGTTTCTGGAATCATGAACATGCCGCTGCTGGAACTGCATAAGGTGTCCAAATCCTATGGATCTGACAGAAGAAAAAATCCTTCTGTCCTGGACCGCATCAGTTTGACGCTTGATCCTGGGGAGGCCCTCGGGTTGACCGGTCCCAGCGGCAGCGGCAAGACCACCATCGCCCGCATCGCACTGGGCATTGAAACCCCTGACAGCGGCCGGGTCCTGTTCCAGGGAAAGCCCGTCACCGATCTCCGGGGACGGGTCAGCCGTCACTATTATTCCCGGGTGCAGATCATCTGGCAGGACCCCCAAGGGTTTCTCAACCCCTATCTGTCCGTTCTGACATCCATCATGGAGCCGATGGCCGCCTTTGGCAGGGGAACTGCAACAGACCGCCGCCAAAAAGCGTATCATCTCATGGAAATGATGGATCTTCCGCCTGGTCTGGCACACTGCACACCCGGAAGGCTGAGCGGGGGCCAGTGCCAGCGGGTTGCCATTGCAAGGGCTTTGTCCGTTTCCCCGGAACTTCTGATCTGCGACGAAGCCCTGGTCAGCCTGGATCTGCCCCAGCAGGTAAAAATCATCCGGCTGCTCAAACGGATGCAGAAAGAGCTGAACCTGGGCCTGCTGTTCATTTCCCATGATAATGATACCGTCAATGCGCTTTGCACCAGGATTATATTTCTGCATTAATCCCTTCTAAGTAACTCATTTGAGTTTCTGGTAGGTTTGGTCCCGGGCATTACCCAGGCGGGTGCGCTGTTGATGAATTGTTTGAGGACATTCTTCAGGACTTCAACCGGTATTGTCTTTCAATCACTGTGGCCAGGTCCGGGCCTTTCCAGTAGGGGCGTATCCACCTGGGGCGCTGGTCTTTCCATTTAGGACTGGCCCGGCGCCAATGGCCACGAACCATGAACTTTACCATGAGACCACGGCCGGTTTGGCTTTTTTCAACGGCCTGCAATTGTTTGACATGGGAGATATCGATCTTTCCGGGAAGAAAGATCACGTCCCGGGAAGAAAGATATGCCGTATCCTCCGGTCCGGGGGTAAACCCCCGAGACCCCGGGCTTTGGGTTTTCTGCGGACTTGTGCGGGTTTCGGTGGCGACATCCGCACTGGTGGTATAAAGGATGGCATTAATTACCAGATGGATGAGCTGCCGCATCAGTTCCGATTCAAAGACCGAGGCCATCTGATCCGGACCGCCTGTCCTGATATGGCTGGCCAGGATCTGCTCCAGGTGGTCGTCAGGATCGATGGTCAACTCCCGGACCAGCAGATAGGGCCATTGTTCGATAAACGCGTCAAACGTGAAAGCGATTTTCAATCCGTCTGATCCTTCGGAATCCGGCACCTGTGTCACATATACGGTCAGGATGTGAAGCTTGCGCCCCGACATGACACAGTCCGGTATTTTGGACAGAATTCTCTCGGCAATCTCCAGGGTGAACCGGTCTGTGAACACAAGTGCGAAAGCGGCATACGGCATTTTGAGCATTTCACCGGCCAGATCCAGCCGTGTCTGGCCGAGCATGTAGGAAAGGGATTCTTCGATCCAGAAGGTTTTTCTCAGGTGCAGCTCATAATTGACCATATATTCCAGATGGCGGGCAAGCAGATTCCCATTCTCCTGGGCAGCCTGCCTGTCCATGCCGTTTTCCACGGCCAGGGCCGTCTTTTCCCGGACAAATCGCTGAAAATCCAGGTTCAGGGACAGGTCTTCACGGCCCAGCGTCATGCTGTCATCAAAGTCATCTGATTTGCGGTATGCCGCCGCTATTTTCCGGGCTGCCTCTTCGATTCCAATCACCAGGGCCGCCATAGCCTCGGCCCCGGTAAGGGGCGGAAAGTCGGTTTCCCGATAGTCCGGATGTTCCTTTGTCAGGCCCAGTTCATCCCACAACCAGTGCGGATCAAACCCTGGATTTCCATTTTTCAGTTCTGTTTCATACATGTATTCGAGATCTTTGAGCATCTCGATGATCCGCGGTTTCAGGTCCCGGGACCGGGCCGCCTGGCGGGGAGTACAGCCGTCCAGCCTTGGAATATCCATGTCCAGCCATTCCTTGTAATAGGCCTTGTTTTTTTCCTGGACCGCCCTGTCCAGTTTCTCTCTGTCAGCCGGAGACAGATCATCAAAATTTATCTCCGGTTTGGGATCCGGTTCTTTTGACAGATATTCCTGCATGGCGCTTTGGAGGCTGGTGTACTCGGTGAGTCGGTATCTGGCCAAGTCTCCGGCAATCCGTTTGATTTTCGTTTGTCCCTTTTTGGCCCGTTCCCTGGATGTGGTTTCCAGAATCAGCCGTCGGCCATCCAGCTGGAAGCCTCCATAAATATGTTTTTTACCGCCTTTGGATTTGGACAGCCAGGTCCAGTACAAATCATCTGTGGGACGATCAAGGTCCTTTTTGCCGTCAAGAACCGCAATGAGTGCATCCGGGTCGTCCACATCAAAATACACATGGGAGATTACCATCTCATGGCCGTCACTGGTTTTCACGTTTTTTGGGAAGGAACTCCCATATGTCTTCAGCCACAGCTGATGATAGATTGGAGGAAGTTCCTTGTAAAATTCCGTTTCCGGTGTCCCGGGATTGTCCTGAAAAAACATGTCATAAAGGAATTCTATCCGGCTGACAATCTCATCCCGCTGCATGCGGGGAAACAGATAAAACCCCCCGTCGATTTCCGGCCGGCCGGATGCGCCCACCGGGATAATGCGGGCAGCAAACAGATCATGGCGTTTCAATGACCGGGAACCTGAAATTTCCCTGATTTCGGTACAGGTTTTACCTATGACATCCATTGCAGTGACCGATTTGCCGGGAATGACTTTGGTCACCTCATACAGACGTACACAGGATCTGGCAGCCAAACCCAGGTAGGTTCTCTCTTCTTGGCTCAAAGAGGGGTCTGTATCAAGAAAATAGTCGAACACGGTCCTGTTATCATCGGCTCTAAGGTCAAAATAAAACCAGAAATCGAACATGATTTTGCTCATCTCGCTGATATACTTGTTTTCTTCAAGCCAGGGATGGTTTTCTCCCGGGTCACCATAGAACACGCCCAGGGATTCATCCTCAAAACCCTCCCAGCCCTTTTGTTCAACAAAATGCTCCAGCTTTTGCAGCGCCGCTGACTTGTCTTCCTGTGTATACGTACTGAATCCACCGCTGTCGGCAAGGCAGCATTTCTTGTACTTACGTCCGCTGCCACAGGGACATGGATCGTTTCTTCCAATTTTGTTCATTATTATTTCCCTTTTCACAATCGGTCAAAATACAATCCCATGGTGTCAGAACACCCTCTGGTATAGCTTTCCAGCAGAGATATCACCCTATCTGAAGATTCGAAAAATATCAACGGTTAAACCCGGATGATCACGCTCACCTTAAACCTGTCTGCAAGCCTGCTGAGCATCCTCATATGGCCTGGAAAATCAACGATCCTGCCAGCGAGACATACCGCCGGGAGTTTGAAAGCCTGCTGTCTATCCAGGACCATTATCCCAAGCAGATCATTACCATGTGGGCGGATGTTTCATGAACGGGTTTGCCCTGATCGTGTGCAACGCCCTGCTGCTGATCTTTCCGCAGATCGCGCTGTTCCTACCGGGACTGTTATGACAAGCTGAATTCAGGAGATACATGATTGTTATTCCCGCACATGGCGGGATTTTTTTACCTTTGCCGCTTGTTTATCCATTTCAAGATCCCCGTCATAAATAAGCATGCCGGGATGATCTGATCCTGAAATCTTTTGAAAATAGCGGATGCCTTTCAGAAATTCATCCCGGAAGGTGCGGGAGGCTTTTATTTCAATGGGAATGAATGCTGTTCCCGAAGGATAAAGAAGATCCACTTCGTTCTGGTACCGGTCACGGTAAAAATAAAGTCCCGGGTCCCTGCCTTCATTTGCCCTGGCCTTATACGCCTCGGCAACCACCATATTTTCAAACAGGCTGCCGAATGCCGGATCCCGTTTGAACATAATCTTTCGAAAGTTCATTCAGGGCAAAAGGCAACAGGGTCAGCAGTGCGGTTCTTCCTGCCAGAGACTGTGTGATGGCTTCTCTCAACCGCAGCTGGTGGCTGCCGGTCAAAATATAGCCTGCTGTCAGTTCAGGGGCTTCATCCACAAAAACCTGAATCCAGGAAAGCAGCTCCGGTGCGTTCTGTATTTCATCAAAAATGACCGGCGCCTGATATCTGAGCATGAATGTTTTTGGATCCTCCATGGCAAGCTGCGCAGTTCAGGGTTTTCAAGATTGGCATAGGCGTGATGTGGAAAAACCTTTTTGGCCAAGGTGGTTTTCCCTGACTGGCGGGGACCAATGATGGTAATTACAGGATATTCTCCGACAGTAGCGTGTAACTCGTTTTCAATTTTTCGATCCAGCATAATATAGACAAATCTAAACTTGAAGTTTCATTTTGTCCTTATTATCATGCATTGTACCGGAGTCAACAAAAAAACAGATGCTATAAAACGTCCGACCTGTCCTCCGGTGATAATCGCAGCGGAGTGATCTCTGTATAGACTTTCCGGAAATCCGCCTTATTTTTTCACCATAAACAACCCTTTTTCCTGCTGTTACATCCGGCAATCCGGATACACTGAAAAGGAGATTCAATCAAGGAGGTCATCATGAAACGCTTTGCCATCACCGGTTTTCTGGTACTCATTCTTTCCATCACCGCATGGGCCCCGGCCCGGGGAAATGACTGGACCATCGATGCCGACCACTCCACCATTCAGTTCAGAATCAAGCATATTTTTTCCACGGTGTTCGGATATTTTCCCGATTTTGACGGCACCATCCATTTTGATCCGGAAAACCTGGACCAAGGCAGATTCGACTTCACCGTCCAGGTCAAAACCATCAACACCGCAATTGCCAAACGGGACACCCATCTGCGGTCCGATGATTTTTTTGCCGCAGACAAACACCCGGTCATGACCTTTACCTCTTCAAAAATCACCCACAAGCAGGGCAATGCCTATGAGGTCTTGGGCACCATGACAATCAAGGACACAGCCAAAGAGATGAACATCCCCTTTGTTTTTCACGGCACCGCCCCGTCCCCCTTTGACAAAAAACAGATTGTGGCGGGATTTGACACGGCATTTTCCCTTGACCGCCTGGCATTCGGCGTGGGAGACGGCAAATTTTTCAACATGGGGGTGGTGGGTGATGTGGTCGATGTCACCATTTCCTTGGAGGCACTGCGCACCCCGTAATGACCTGCCCCGGTGGTATGTGATTGTTATTCCCGAACATCGCGGAAATTGTTTACCAATGCCGCTTGTTTATCCATTTCAAGCTGCTCAGGCGGCACCCTTGATTTTCATAATTTCATCTGATTTTCTGACAACCCATCTACCAACCATCTACCAACCCATACAGGCGCATCCGGCCATTAAGTTCATTTTTTCCTGGGTAGTTTTCTGGTACTGGTCCCACCAGAATCCTTCCGCTTGACAATAGTCTGGTTACTCCGAACTTTTTCACCGAACCCTTTCCTTATTGTCCGAGACACCTTCCCATTGGACTGAAGCCGGATGTTCTCTAACCTTTCTGCATTCTTTCTGTAAAAATCCTTGCAGAAAGAAACTGGTATCTTTGTATCCCGTTGTCAATCAGGGCATTCTGTATTTATGCCTGTTCATTGTATTTTACATCACCGAATCTATTCTGTATTTCTTTCTGCAATCCACCCATTTCAGGATAATGACGAATCGGCGAATCTCTCCATCAACCGCCCTTTTTGGGAAAGCCGATCAGGGTCCTGAGGTTCTTTCGGAGATTTAGCGAACAGTGTCTGCCCAATCTCCTGAAATTGTTGAACCCCACACGCATGGTTCAGATCTCCTCTTCTAATACCTGCCCGTTTTCGAGCAGCCATCCGATGCTCGCTTTACGCATATTGAGAGCGAATGGTTGGTGGGAGGATTTTTGGAATAGTCGAACTGAGAAGTTGGCGGCATAATTTCGACAACAGCCATGATTTACACCCATCAGGTACTCATAGGCCGCACCCAGAAGATCGGGAAATTCAAAGTTGTCGTTCACCAGCACAAAACGGGACTGGTTGAAGTGGTCGAGCAGATCTTTCCACTTCTGATCGGGAATCTTGGTCTTTCCCTTGATTTCATTGAAATTGATATTGTTCTTGAGCACGCCTGCCAGTGAATCATTCTCATCTTCGATGGCGGCAATGGCCTTGTTGAGCATATTACCGATGTCATGTTTCAAATCCTTTAACGCCGGAACGGTGTCACCGTTTTCATCGGTCCAGGATTCATGCCAGCGGGCGCGTTTGGGCACAAAAAAAGTCTCACCATAGGATGTTTTGTCCTCAAGCAGTTCATCGACCAGATCGGGCTGATCTTTCAGGTGTGTGAATGAATCCTGGCGCAGCTGGCGGCGTTTCCGATCAAATTCATCTGAGAGCCGCTTCAGGAAAAGCATCCCGAAAATGAACTCCTTGAACTCTGAAGCGTCCATTTTTCCACGCAAAATATCGGCCGCTTTTAGCAGAAAGGATTCAAGCTGGGATAAGGTAATTTTTTCTTTATTCAAGATTACTCCTTGGTATCATTGTTTGAATAATGACCGCCTTTATCACCGCCATGCTTACCGCCAGGTGTGGAGGGGTCAGGGAATACCTTTCCGAACAAATCATCCGGTCAAATCCTTCCTTTATGTATTCTGATTTTTTGAAATGAATTGGCCATCCACCCAATAATTTTCTTCATATGTTCAACATCCCCCCAGGCCTCACCAGGACAAAACCCTCCATATCGGAAATTGTTTCCATTAGCTATGCCAAAAGCCCAAGATCCTAAATATTCAATCCCGTCGAAATCCTTGATATGAATTCTTTTTTGTTCCTCTCTATAGATTTGTTCATCTTTGGTACGAAGATGAATTTCCCCATCCTTATGTCGGGATAAATGCAGACCGATATTTCCAATTTTGCTGATCAGGTATACGTCACCTTGTTTTGTAAGATTGATTTTGCCAATTGAATAAACTGCATTTTTCCCAACTCCAATAATTTCAATTGTATGTTTTTCAAAGGCATTCATACATTCGGTTTTGTTTGCCATCCGGTAAATTGACTGCTCGGCGTATCAATGTGCATATTCCTGTTCAGGTGACATTGGTTTAATCATTTTCAAAACATTGGCTTCAGATTGCTGTGCAAAATAAAGATCCCACCGCAACTGCACATTCAGCCAGAAATCAGGGGTAACACCGAAAAATTTTGAAAGTCGCAGCGCTGTGCTTGGTGTGACACCTCTGCGGCCGTTAATAATTTCATTGATTCTCTGATAGGGCACACGAATCGCATCTGCCAGTTCTTTTTGCTTGAGCCCCATGGGTTTTAAAAATTCCTCAAGAAGCATTTCCCCCGGGTGTGTGGGTGCTCTGTGTGTTGGAATTCGAATCATACATAACTCCTTGGTTGATAATGTTTCAATGGTAATCTGTAATTTCAACATCTGATGGTCCATTTTCAGACCATTTGAAACAAATCCGATATTGATCATTTAATCGGATACTATATTGACCTTTACGATCTCGTTGAAGCGCTTCGAGCTGATTACCTGGTGGGACACGCAGCTCATCAAGTAAAGATGCGGAATCAAGCTGATCAATTTTGCGGGAAGCAATTTTCCAAATACGCCTTGGGCAGATTTTTAAAGCTTGTTTGGTCACTTTGCCATTAAAAATATCCTGAGTCGCTTGATTTTTAAAATTACATATCATGAAAACACAATATCACGGTTGTCATGCTATTTCAAGCATTGGTATTATACCAACCATTTGTTCTCAAGCCCTTTTTCCTGATAAACACCAAAAAGCAACTATCAGAAAAAATTTTGGTGGCTTCGTACCTACCCATCCTGTTCATCATCGTTCTGTTTATATTTCCAGGGATTTTCAGCAACATCCCGTTTGATGTATTCACGATAGTCCGTGTATATTTTCTTGATAAGATCTTCAAATGCCGGAATGCCGATAAAGGCTTTGCTGTGATACCGCTCCTTTTCCAGCCTCTCATCTTCCATTTTCTTTTCATAGGCATCTTGGTCAAAAGGTCCCCACTTCTCCTCTAACTCGTTTTTCACCTGTTCCCAGGGAATTCCTTTTGACTTGTCTGATTCAAATTCTTTGGCTCTTTTATCAAGTTCAGATGCAACAGGGTCTTCTTTGCGTTCATAACCTGGTTCAGGGATCGTGTCATAATCAAGAACCGGTTTGCCAAATGCTTCCGCCATCATCACCCATGAATGCCGCAGCTCTTCAATGGTTTCACCAAATGGTTCAACCGGATCTGTCGTGATCGCCCCTGCAAACCCATTCTTATCATAGTATGCTTCATGTATGGCATACGTGTAATTGGTTCTTTCTTTTCTGCCCGACGAATCCTGATAGACCGTTTTTCTGCGGACAACTCGATAATTCCACATAATTCACCTTCACATTTTTTTGCCGCTGCAAAGGGTTCTAACTTTCTCTTCCTGATCCAGCGGTTTAAATGCCTTTTTGTCAATTATTTCCCCTTTAAACCGTATTTTTTGGATGTTAGCAAATGTCAGCCTTTTGTCAACATACCCGGACGGATGTAACAGCACCTCTTTTTTTGGCCTTGTCGGTGAAAATAATATCTGGTTAACACTCTGCCAGCACCGGTTCCAGTTCGGCGCCGGTCATGGCATACGGCAGGATGACCCTGCGCCGGATAACAGCAAAAAAAGACATGCCGCACCTTCCTTGACATTGCGGAAAAAAACAGGCACTATCCATCCAGAAAGGATGTCAGCCGCGATGGAAGAAACAATCACACAATATTTTGAAACAAAAAATGAGGTGGCTGCCGTGCACTTGTTCGGATCATTTGCATCTGAAAAAAACCGCCCCATGAGTGATGTGGATCTGGCAATCCTGTTTTTACCGAAACACTTACCATCAGCAGAACAATTCTGCCGCCGGTATCTGACTGATCTTGGCAGACTTCTGAGAAAGGATATCCATCCCATTGTGATGAACCGGGCCGGGGAAGTGCTGCTCAAACAGATTTTCCTCAAAGGCAGACAGCTTGTGGTGAAAAACCCGGCCGTTGTCAGTGAATTCAATATGACCGCCATATCCCGGATCGCAGATTTCGGTTATTATCTGGAACCTATGCAGGCCGGCGTGAAAAACAAGTTGCAGGAGAAGGTTAATGGTTGACAAAGATGTGTTGTTTGCCAAAATCAGTTCTGTGGACAAACACCTGGATCGGGTGAAAAAACAATCGGCTCTGCCCCTGGACCAATTCCTGGCAAGTCCCGATGCCCAGGATATCGTTCTGTTCAATCTGCATCTGGCAATTCAAAGCTGCATTGACATGGCAGCCCATATTGTCAGCGAACAAGGCATGGGAGTAGCTGGCTCCACCAATGAGCTGTTTTATTTTCTTGAAGAACATCATGTAATCGATGCTGCACTTTGTGAAAAAATGACGCTGGCCGTGGGATTGCGAAACCTGATCGTCCATGAATACGGCCGGCTGGATATGAAACAGATATATGAATCCTGCCGCCATGATATCCAGGATCTTTCAGCCTTTGCCTCAGCAGTGATGACTGCCTTTAACCTGTAATACCGGATACAAAAATGCCAGACATGCTGAACCGAGTCAGTGCAGGCGCAGGGACTTGATGTGCCGGATCAGATCCGGGAAGGGCGGTTTTTCAAAATTACGCTTTTTCAGGTAGATGTTGATCTGGTCTTTGAGAACTGCGGTATCAGGAAACAGAGCGGTCAATTGACCGCTCTCCAGCTCCTTGAGCACCGTGTACCGGGGAACGAACCCCACCCCCATGGAGGCAAGGGCAGCATTTATGATGCCCCGGACACTGGAAATCCGGATCACAGTGTCACACCCGAAATCCGCTTTGCCGGCCAGGGCATTGATGAAATTTTTCCACCAGAGCAGGTCTTTGTCAAAGGACAGCAGGCTGCACCGGGACAGGTCGGCAATGGTGTGAATCCGGTGATCCGCCACATACCACGGGGTGGCGATCACCACATACTCCTCTCTCATCAAAGGTACACACACCAGGCTTTCGTGCACGTGGGGAATGCAGTCCACAATAATATCCAGGTCATCTGCCAGCAATGGCTCCAGCAAATACGGATCCAGGAAAAAATCCACATGAATGTGGGGATGGCTGGTTAAAAAGGGGGCTATTCCTTTGAGGAGCACGGATGACCCGAACTCCACCGGAGCGCCCAGGGTAAGGGATATCCGGTGGCCTCTGCCGGCGGCAAGACTGTCCAGGGTATCGTCGATCCTGGGAAAAATATCGGCACACCGCCGGAAGAGAAATTCCCCTTCCCTGGTCAAACGAAATTTTCGGCCGGCCCGGTCCACCAGTTCAAACCCCAGTTCTGTTTCCAGTTTTTTAATGGCATGGCTTACCGCGGACTGGGTCAGGCACAGCCGTTTTGCACACCCGGTGTAGCTGCCGGCCTTTGCCAGGGTGTAAAAGGTTTTCAGCTTGTTCAGATCCGCCTGCATTAAGGTCCTTTATACATCTGGCCCGAAACCGGCATATCACCGCTCCCTTGTCCCACGAAGATCTCAAAGATCACCGCAGACCATGGAAACACGATGTGCTGCGCCAGGCAGGTTTTTTATGAATCATTCATAATCCATGCACTGCACCATGTCAAGCGATCTGATCTTCCCCTGAATATTTGCTATAGCAGCATGCGCTTCTACGGAAAGCCCCTGGTGGTGTCCTGTGAACGGACCGTCAGCGTCGGAGGGGGCTGGTAAAAGATGCCGGCATGGTTTTTAACCAAAGAACGGGATGCCGCACTTCATTGTTCGTATGTAAACCGGCCCCCGCAGACCTCGGGCCGGGCACAGGACACCACCAGGGGCGGGCCCCGGGACAGCGTGCTGCACAGAGCGATCGAAAGCCCGGCATGCTTGTGGCAAATATCCAGGTGTTCAAAAGAAAAATTGAAAAAATATAAAATTTGATCTATGATCACCCAACATAAACATTTACCTTAGGGAAAGCTTTGGGAGAAAATGCATGAAGACCATAAAATATGTGATTTTACTGATCATCTTCGGGCTGCTCGGACTATTGATTTACCAGAATATCAATTATTTCACCACTGCCGGATCCTTGACCCTTGATCTGAAATTCAACCAGTGGCAGTGGGCATCCCCTGCCCTGCCCAACTGGGCTTTCTGGGGCATATGTTTTGGCCTGGGTCTGTTGATCACCGGCATGAAGGGATTGGTAACCGCCTATAGACTGGGCCGGGAAATCAAAAAAAAGCAAGGGCAGATTGCGGATCTGACAGCCAGAAACAAGGATCTGCAGGCCCGCCTGGATGTATTCACCCATGACCCCTATATAAAAAAAGCGATTTCAGACACAGAATCTGAGGAAAAACCAGGTTCCGGCAGTGATGAACCTGCGGGAAAACAACAAACAGCTGCTGCGCAGGATGCAGAAAAATCCGAAAAACCGGAGCCTGAAACCAGCAGATCTGCATCCGGACAGGACCAGGTACCTGAAAGAAAAGGGACAACCACCGGCAACACAGATACATTGGAGCCTGATACATCTAAGACTGATACATTGGAGGCTGATACATCTGAAGCTGATACATCTGAGACTGACACACCTGAAAATGAAAAAAAATAATACATCGGCAGGCCCCCCCGCCGGTGACAAGCGGTTGTAAAAATTTTTCCATGAGCACCAGCACCAGCCAGCAGACCCCCATGATGGCCCAGTACCTGTCCATCAAGGAGCAGTATAAGGATACCATTCTGTTTTACCGGATGGGCGATTTTTATGAAATGTTCCACCAGGATGCAGAAAAGGCTGCCGCCATCCTGGAGATCGCTTTGACCTCCAGAAACAAGAACGATGCATCCCCTGTTCCCATGTGCGGGGTGCCTTACCGGGCTGCAGACAATTATATTGCCAAACTCATTGCCCACGGGTGCAAGGTGGCCATCTGCGACCAGGTGGAAGATGCCTCTGCCGCCAAAGGGCTGGTGAAAAGAGAAGTGGTGCGGGTCATCACCCCGGGCATGATCCTCAATGAATCTTTGCTGGACAAGACAGCCAACAATTTTCTGCTGGCCCTGGCCATGGTCAAAGACAGGGCAGCCCTGGCCTGCCTGGACATATCCACCGGCACCTTTACCACCTGTGAAATACCAAAAAAAGGAAGCGGCATACCGGCGGCCCTCATTGACGAGGCCGTAAAACAGGACCCCAGAGAAATCCTGCTGCCTGACACCTTTGAGAAAGATCCTGCCTACAAAACCCTGCGCCGGGCTTTTGCCGGGCGCCAGATCACCTATCTGCCCGTGTCCGGTTTCCAGGAGGCGGATGCGAAAGAACGGCTGACAAAAATATTCAATACCGTCAGTCTCAACGGGTTCGGCATCGGCCGGATGCCGGCTGCCATCAGCGCTGCCGGTGCGGTCATGTCCTATGTCCAGGACACCCAGATGCAGGATACCACCCATATCTTTCAGATCTGCCCCTATGATCTGGAACAGTTTTTAAAACTGGATGACCGGTCCTGCCGGAATCTGGAGCTGCTGACCAATCTCCAGACCCGGGACAAAAAAGGGGCGTTGATTGCGGTGCTGGATAAGACCGTCACCGCCATGGGCAGCCGGCGCATCAAAAACTGGATCCGGCACCCCCTGGTGGACAAAGAGCGGATCAACCTGCGCCTGGACGCCGTTGCCCAGCTGACAGCCACCCCCCATCTCCTGCAAACCCTGGTGAGCCTTCTTAAATCCGTATATGACCTGGAGCGGCTGGGCAGCAAAGTATCCATGGGCCAGGGAAATGCCAGGGACCTGCTGGCCCTGCAGCACTCCCTTGCCCGGCTGCCTGCCTTGTTCACGGAACTGGCCCGCCTGGAAAATCCCCTGCTCAACGGCACCCGGCTGGATGACCGGGAAAAGATGCGCACCCGGCTGTCTGAACTGGCAGACTGCATACACACTGCCATCAGAGAGGATGCCCCCCATGTGCTCAATGAAGGCGGTCTGATCAATGACGGGTACAGCAAAGAGCTGGATGAGCTGGTATCCATTTCCCGGGACGGCAAATCCTGGATTGCCAGGGCCCAGGCAGAGGAGAAAGAAAAAACCGGGCTGTCTTCTTTGAAAATAAAATACAACAAGGTGTTCGGATATTTTATCGAAGTATCCAAAACCCAGGCACCCATGGTACCGGACAATTATATCCGCAAGCAGACCCTTGTGAATGCGGAACGGTTCATCACCGATGAGATGAAACAGGTGGAAGCCACCATTTTGACCGCACAGGACAAGCGCAATGCCCTTGAATACGAGATTTTCTGTACCGTGCGGGACCAGGTGGTGAAAAATGCGGTGGATATCTTGAAAATGGCGGATTTCCTCGCAACCGTGGATGTGCTCCAGGGACTGGCTACCGCAGCATCGGAAAACGGGTATACCAGACCGGATATCAATGATACAGGCCATATTGCCATCACAGACGGGCGCCATCCGGTGGTGGAAAAACTGATCGTTGGCGAGCGGTATGTGCCCAACTCCATTGCACTGGACAACGACCGCAACCAGATTCTGCTGATCACCGGCCCCAACATGGCCGGTAAATCCACGGTGCTCAGGCAGGTGGCCCTCACCGTTCTCATGGCCCAGATGGGCTCTTTCGTACCGGCCCGAAAGGCATCCTTGTGCCTGGTGGACCGGATCTTCACCCGGGTGGGGGCCCTGGACAATTTAAGCTCGGGCCAGTCCACCTTTATGGTGGAAATGGAAGAAACCGCCAACATTGTGAACAATGCCACACCCGATTCCCTGGTGATCCTGGATGAAATCGGCAGGGGCACCTCCACCTATGACGGCATGAGCATTGCCTGGGCCGTGGCCCAATATCTGCACGACCTGTCCGATAAAGGGGTGAAAACTTTGTTTGCCACCCATTACCACGAACTGATCCGCCTGGAAGAGACCAAGCCCCGGATACGCAATTTCCACATCGCAGTCAAGGAGTTCAACGACAACATTGTGTTTTTGCGGCAGCTGGTCCAGGGGGGCACCAACAAAAGTTACGGCATCCAAGTGGCCCGGCTGGCAGGGGTGCCTTTTCAGATCATTGCAGCAGCCAAACAGGTACTGGCAGCCATTGAAAAAAAGGGCAGTGGCCAGGTGCCTGATATTGCAGTGCAGAAACCTGCGGCAAAAAAACGCAGAAAACCCGGGGATACGCCCGGGCAAATGGAATTGTTCGGCACCGGTGACAAGGATCTTTCACACATGCTCAAACAGGCGGATATTTCCAATATGACGCCTTTGGAAGCCCTTAATTTCCTGCATGACATGAAAAAAAAGGCAGGTGTCTGACCCCATGTTTTTTTCCCGGTCATACAACTTTCGGCCTTGCAACATATCCTGCCGGTTTGTCTGGATCATGGCTGCGGTAATCTGTCTGCTTTTTTTCTGGACAGGTTTCATGGGTACGGGCATGGCATCGGTTCCCAAGCAGCAATACCTGGCAGCAGACGCCTGCTTTAAGACCTTGCGCAACTCTCCTGTAAAGCGCCAGAAAGTAACGGAATGGCTGGGATGCATTCACCGGTATGAAGCCATCTATAAGACAAATCCGCAAAGTTCCTGGGCCCCGGCCGGCATGTACAAGGCTGCCGAACTCTACCTGCAGCTGTTCGGTCTTTCCAAGGATGAGATCTACAAAACCCGGGCCATTGATCTGCTGATCAGAATCCGAAACAAATACACGGACTCCGCCTACAGCGCCCGGGCCAAAACCCGGCTTACGGCCCTTTCTGAAAGCCCGGATCCCCGGCGCCATCCGCTTAAACACATCCGGGCCAAAAAAGCGGAAACAAAAAAACAATCCCCGGGCATGGCTGTATCTGATGCCGAAAACACAGAAAAATCCGACCAGGATGCGGATTTCAACCGGCAAACCACCGCCGTTGAAGCGCACCTGCAGGACCAGGACGGATATACTGCCCGGGATACCCCTTCCGTGAAAAAATCCTTTGAACAGGAAGACCCGGGTGCAAATGCCCGTGTCACCGACCTGCGGTTCTGGTCCAACCCGGACTACACCAGGGTTGTCATCAATGCCACCCGGGACAGCACCTATTCCCACCACCTGCTCAAAAAAGACCCGGATCTGAACATACCTTTTCAACGGCTTTATGTGGACATTCCCCGGGCCCGGCTGGGAAAAGGGGTGGCAGAACACACCCCCATCAATGATGACCTGCTCAAACAGGCCAGGGCCGGCCAGTACCTTCCCCACACCGTGCGGGTGGTGGTGGACATCAAATCCTTTGAAAATTATAAGATTTTTTCCTTAAAAGATCCCTTCAGAATTGTCATTGATGTCTGGGGCACAGGTGCTGGCACAGAGGACCATGTGCAGCAGCAGGTGGCGGCCAAAACAGATGATGGACCCACATCCAGCCCCATGAGCACGGACAATTTGAAATCCTCGGACATCGCCCGGCAGCTGGCCCTGGGGGTGCAGAAAATCGTTATCGACCCGGGGCACGGGGGAGCGGATCCCGGGGCCCCGGGGTATATCAAAGGGGTCTGGGAAAAAGATATTGTGCTCCAGATGGCCAAAAAACTGGCGGTAAAACTGCGGGACCGGCTCAGATGCACGGTGATCCTCACCCGGAGTACTGATACCAAACTGACCCTGGAAGAAAGAACCGCCCTTGCCAATACCGAGCGGGCGGATCTGTTCATTTCTCTGCATACCAATGCGGCCCGCAACAAAAAACTGGCCGGCATTGAAACCTATCTGTTGAACCTGGCCACGGATGAACAGGCCATTGCCGTGGCAGCCAGGGAAAATGCCACCTCCAAAAAAAACATTTCCGACCTGGAATTCATTTTAAGCGATCTGATGAAACATGCCAAGATCGGTGAATCCACCCGGCTGGCCAATGACGTCCACCAGGCCATGATCCGGGGTATGTCAAAAAAATATACCGGTATCAGGGATCTGGGGGTGAAACAGGCCCCGTTTTATGTGCTGCTGGGGGCCCGCATGCCCTCCATTCTCATTGAAACCTCCTTTATCTCCAATAAAATGGAATGTAAGCGGCTGTTGACCCCCTCTTACCAGGATGATATCTGCAATGCCATTGCAGATGGCGTACAAAAATATGTTGATGCTACAAACCCGCGGCAATTGTGATATATGAAAAAAGAAAACCCAAAAATTGCAAGGAGAAACCCATGTCTTTTGAAAACATTATCCTGACAATGGAAAACAACATTGCTTTGATACAATTCAACCGGCCCAAGGCATTGAATGCCCTGAACAATGCCATGTTCGATGACCTGGACCAGGCCCTGGACCAGGTGCAGGCCGATCCTGACACCCGGGTCCTGGTGCTCACCGGAGCCGGAGATAAAGCATTTGTGGCAGGGGCCGATATCGTGGAACTGTCTAAAATGACCCCGCTCCAGGGCAAATATTTTTCCAGAAAAGGCCAGAAAGTCTTTTCAAAGATTGAAGATCTGCCCATTCCGGCCATTGCAGCGGTGAACGGATACGCCCTGGGCGGGGGGTCGGAAGCAGCTTTGGCCTGTGATTTTATTTATGCCTCTGAAAAAGCGGTTTTCGGGCTGCCGGAAATTACCCTGGGCCTGATTCCGGGTTTTGGCGGCACCCAGCGCCTGGCACGTCTGGTGGGAAACAACCGGGCCAGGGAAATGGTGTTCACCGGAAAAAACATTACCGCCCAACAGGCACTTGATTACGGCCTGGTCAACCAGGTATGCGCCCCGGAAGATCTCATGGATGCGGTCATGAAGACCGCCGGCAATATTGCCGCCAAAGGATGCGTGGCTTTGCGGGCTGCCAAGGAAGTCATCCACAACGGCACCAACACAGACCTGGAAACCGGCTGCAGAATTGAAAATGATGCCTTCGGCCTGACCATGGCCAGTGTCGATGCCAAAGAAGGCACATCCGCCTTTCTGGAAAAACGCAAACCCGTGTTCAAAGGAGGGCTCAACTAGCCCGGGCCCTATTCGGACCGGGCAGCAGCCTGTATTTTTTAAAAGGAAAGACCCATGCCCATTTTTGATATTGATTTTGAAACCATGCCCAGGGAAGGCGTTGAAGCCATCCAGCTGCGGCGGCTCCAGACCACCATTGACCGGGTATATGCAACTGTACCGTTTTATAAAAAAAGCTTTGATGCCGCCGGCATCAAACCAAAAGACATCCAGCGCCTGGAAGATTTGAAACATGTGCCCTTCACCACCAAGCAGGATCTGCGGGACAATTATCCCTATGACATGTTTGCCGTACCCATGGAACAGGTGGTGCGCATCCATGCCTCATCCGGCACAACCGGCAGGCCCACGGTGGTGGGTTACACCCGCCGGGATATTGAAAACTGGGCCGGACTTATGGCCAGAAGCCTGTCAGCTGCCGGGGCCGGCTCCGGGGATATCATCCACAATGCCTTCGGTTACGGACTTTTCACCGGGGGCCTGGGGGCCCATTACGGGGCCGAGCGTTTAGGGGCATCCGTGATTCCGGTATCCGGCGGCAACACCAGGCGGCAGATCACCATTATGAAGGATTTCAAACCCACTATTTTGTGCGGCACCCCTTCTTATATTCTTCATCTGGCAGAGGTGGCAGATGACATGGGCGTGGATTTCAAGGATCTGTGCTTTACATCGGGTATTTTCGGTGCAGAACCCTGGACCGAAAGCATGCGCACGGAGCTGGAAGCCAAACTCCACCTCAAGGCTGTGGATATTTACGGACTCAGTGAAGTGATCGGTCCCGGGGTTTCCATAGAATGCCGGGAAGAACAAAACGGGCTGCATGTGTTCGAGGACCATTTTATCGTGGAAATCATCGATCCGGACACAGGAAAGGTCCTGCCCCATGGGGAAGCAGGAGAACTGGTGTTCACCTCCATCACCAAGGAGGCCTTTCCCGTCATCCGGTACCGCACCAGGGATATTTCCGCTTTAAACCCCACGCCCTGCGCCTGTGGCCGGACCCATATCCGCATGACCAAGCCGGCCGGCCGCACCGATGACATGCTCATCATCCGGGGGGTCAATGTATTTCCTTCCCAGATCGAAAGCGTGCTCATGGAAACCGGAAAAATTCTGCCCCATTACCAGCTGGAAGTGGACAGAAAAGACAACCTGGATACACTCACGGTAAAAGTGGAAATAGATGAATCCCTTTTTTCCGATGATATCAAAAGCCTCCAAACCATGGAAAATACAATTTCCTTTGATATCAAAGAAACCCTGGGGGTATCCGCCAAGGTCATGCTTGTGGAACCGAAAGCCATTGCACGCAGCCAGGGAAAGGCTGTCCGGGTGATCGACAAAAGAAAACTATAAAGAAAAGGAGATCCCACATGCTTGCTGAACAGATATCAGTATTTGTTGAAAACAAAGAAGGACGACTGGCCGAGATAACCGCTATCCTGCGGGATGCCCGGGTGAACATCCGGGCCCTGTCTTTGGCCGACACCACGGATTTCGGGGTACTGCGGCTCATTGTAGACGACAATGACAAGGCGGAACAGGCCTTGCGAAAAGAAGGATTTACCGTGGGAAGAACCAAGGTGCTGGCCGTGGAGGTGGTTGACGAACCAGGCGGTCTCAACGAGGTACTGGATCCCTTGTGGATGCAGAATCTCAATGTGGAATACATGTATGCCTTTGCCAATCCCAAAGGCAAAAACGCCATCATGGTATTTCGGTTCGACGACCATGAAAAAGCCCTCAAGATCCTGGAAGAACGGCAGATCCATGTTATCACTGCCGAGGAGGTCGCCAACCTGTGATTTTTGCACCAGGCCGGCCGAACAAAAAACTGGTGAGAACCTGAACCCCTATATTGGCAGATTGATGGTAAAGCAGCTGCCCTGGCCGGGACTGGATTCCACCAGAATCTGCCCGTTGTGGTTTTTTGTAATGATGAAATAGGAAACGGCAAGACCCAGGCCTGTACCATGACCGGCTCTTTTGGTGGTATAAAAAGGCTCAAATATCCGTTTTCTCTGCTCTGCATTCATGCCGGGGCCGTTGTCCCGGATCTGGACACTGACCATGCCGTTGTTTTTGAACAGCCGCAGGAAAAAACAGGGTTCCCGGTCCATTGTCCCGGACATCATGGCCTGGGCACCGTTGGACAGGATATTGAAAAACACCTGCTGGATTTCGCTGGATTTACAGGCAACCTCGGGCAGTCCAGGCTGGTAATCCTGCTCTATGCGGATCTTTTTAAAATCAAACTGCTTTTTCAGGCTATAATCACTTTTTGCCAGCTCCAGGGTCTGGTCCAGCAGTTTTGCCAGATCTACTTTCACAAATCCTGCGTCTGATTTTCTGGAAAACGACAGCATATTGGAAACAATGGCTGCTGCCCGTCTGCCGGCGGTCAAAACAGCCTCGGTCATTTTAAAGATGTCGCGTTTTTCCAGGTAGGCAGCCATGAGGTCCAGATCCAGCCCCAGGTCCGTGGCAGCGGCCTGGTTGGCAGGCAGTTTGTTTTGCAGCCGGTTCTGGATAACCTGGGTGTTCTGCAGGATGCCGGCCAGGGGATTGTTGATTTCATGGGCCATGCCTGCAGCCAGTCCTCCCAGAGACACCATTTTTTCCGACTGGATCATCATTTCTTCCAGTCTGCGTTTTTCTTCTTCCTGGTGTTTAAGGGTCAATGCTTCCGTCAATGCCATTGCAAGCATCTGGGCTGCTTCTTTGTCCCCGGTATCATATCCGGTTGGTTTTCCGCTGAATCCCACAATACCGGTTATTTTCGCCCCCGCCCGCATGGGCACCCCCAAAAAATTGACAAGGGGAAGATGGGACTCGGGCATGTTTCCAATATCCGGGTGGTTGGCAAGATCATTGGCTATAATCACGGTGTTCTCTTTGATCACCCTGGCCCGGATACCGCTTATACAGGTTCCTTTGAGCCGCATTTCTTTTTCCATTTCTGTAAGGGCGCAATCCGCAAGGGCCTGTTGGGAAATTGCCAGAATATGTATGCGCCCGGGATGCATTTTGTCCACCTCACCCACAAAACAGTATTTGCCGTCAATAATCCCCAGGGCAATGGGAATAAAAATTTCTGCAACTTCCTGGCAGGAACCGGCTGTCATGGATCTTTGAAAAAATGTATTCATTGCAGAAACTGTCCGGCTCTGGTGCAGGATCTTTTTTTCATTGATTTCCTTTTGCCGGATCTGCTCTTTCAGGTGCTGGTTGGTATGGTCCAGGTCGGTAATTTTTTCTTTAACAGCATCCTGCATCAATCCAAAATTTTTGGCCAGCTCCCCCACTTCTCCTGCCCCGTACCGGGGTATCTGCCTGTCAAGATTTCCCCGGGCAATTTCAGAGGCTGCCGATGCCAGTCTGGTTATGGGCGCCATCAACCGGTTGATGATAAACACCAGCACCACCACCATGGTCAGGATGACCCCAAAGGTGAAAAAAAGCATCTGGGTGCGAAATTTTGCCAGTTCCTTTTCAAGCAGACTGGTGGAATATACCACCCGCATCTTGCCCAGTTTCACCCCCTGGTGTGCTATATAAAAATTTTTTTCGATATCCATGGCACCGGGTGGAAATTCTCTGGTCAGCTGGATATCAGTGTCGGTATCTGGAGCATGAATGGAGATATGCTTCACATTTGCATCGTCAAAAAAAATCTCCATGTTGATTTTCAAGGTTTCTTTGTCAACATTATAAAGGGGCCTGGCATTCACCAGCCGCATCATGTATGCGGCTTTTTCAATTTTATCTGTAAGGCTTTTACGTTCCAGATCCCGGATCTGGGCAATGAAATAAAAACATAAAAACAGATTGATGGTGCTGCAGGCGAGGATAACAACAATAATTATACGCCCTCTCACTCCCACAATTATTTGTTCCTTTTTTAGACAAGGGCCTTCTCATTTAAACTCACTTTTCTGACCAGCTTCCGGTAATCCGCAGAAGCCGTGGATCCCGGCGCAAATTCAAAAATGGTTTTTCCAAAGGACGGTGCTTCTGTCAAGCTTTCATTGTAGCGGATCGGGGTACAAATGGTATCAGGATACAATTTTTTCAACTGGGCATACAGGTTCTGGGGGCCTTTAATCCGGGTATCCAGAAAGGTGGGCACGATATATTTGAGTTCAATTTCCCTGCGGTATTTCTGAATGGAACCCAGGCTCTTTAAAAATTCTGCCAGGCCGTGAAGGGGCATGACTTCCAATGCCACGGGCACCAGCACCTCTTTGGCATAAAACAGCACATTCACAATGAGCTGGTCCCAGCCCGGAGAGGTGTCCATGATGATAAAATCAAATTGCCGGTCTAAAGGTGCCATGGCTTCGGAAAGGGTCCATTCCGCACCAAAACTTTTTCGGTCAATGATGCGTTTTACCCCTGCCAGAGATTTTCCGCCCCCCAGAAGCCATAAATTTTTCCGGGCCTCCAGAATGCATTCGGCAGGGGTCAATTCCCGGGTGAGCAGTTCGGTCAGGCCTGCAATCGGTTTTCGACCCAGCATATAGGCAGACTGGCCCTGGGTATCGGTGTCCACCAGCAGTACCTTGTACCCGGCCAGGGCCAGCCCACTGCCCAGATTGACCGCAGTGGTGGTTTTTCCCACCCCGCCCTTGCTCAGGGTCACACAGATCTTTCTTGCATTGAATGCTTTTGGGGATTCTGGTTCGCCTTTGTTGGCAAAAAGTGCGTCCACAAGCACAGGGAATCTGTGTCTGCAGGATTTGCAGGTGGCGGTAAGTTTTCTGCCGGTGAGGACATCCGAGTCGTGTACGACTTCGATCAGGCCTTCGAGCTCGAGGACGAGTTCGAGCTCCGCGAGTAGCCCCCATGCCGCGCCAGAATCGCACCCGCAAGCAGGATGAT
>JAWOEP010000144.1:0-5725 GCA_046482705.1 Desulfotignum sp. | reverse complement strand
GTGGAGTGAATGAAAGATCGTATCAAGATGAGATACAGTCACCCTCTGGATTGACGACAAAAATTCCCATTGATCCTGATATGGGTTAAATTGTTCATCTACAAAACAACTGTTACCTTCTTCCATGGTCGGTTTATATAGTGGCAATGCAATCAAATTGCCTAACTTTTCTCCCGTAAGGAAATCCTGATTGGGGAAAAGTCTGTCGAAGCTGGAACTTTTGTCAAAAACAGAGAAGATACCTGCCTGTTCCAAAAGAGAGATTAAAATTTTACGACTTTTAATGGCAGGATAGGGCTTGTCGAAAAATATCCAGACGTGACCTCCTTTACCGGAACGGGATCGTTCCAGATAAGCCGGAATAGCATGTTCTTTGCAAATATTGAGAAATTCACGGCATTCCTCTGCCCATTTCTCTTTATCAAAATCTGCAGCAATGAACCAGGATGTATTGTTCTGTAGCAATGGATAAATACCGATTAATTGTTTCCCATTGAAATGCTTTAGAAGTTGCTGATCAGTAAGTGGACGGTAGGTTTTGTCTTTATAGTCTTTGAAGGATCCCCCCTTCATTTTATGGAGCCTATACATGTAAGGGTCGTATTGATATGCAGGCATGTATCCGCTTTTAATCCTTCCACCAGCGGATTGGGCAGCTTTTTCCCAACGTATGGCAAAGACATCTTCCCTACCTTTGAAGAGGCTTTTGAACAGATTCAGTTTTTCATTTTCTGAATATTGGTTCATCTGTTTCGTTATTTATTTTGTTGGTACCGGGAATGTTATTGAATCCATTTCGAACTTATTTGACCAAAAATTCTGTTTAAATGCCAAATAGCCACCTTATATCTGTCAATTAACCGCCTTCCTTTAACGCTTTGTTAGTATGCCACGACTTATGTTGGATGTGTGAACCTTGGACCATCAAACAACATAGGACCCAAATAAACCAAATATCCTTTATTGTCAAGGATAAACATGATTACACGAACACCATAAAACACCACAAAACAGCTATACTAAGGACTCAAAATCCTCCGGGCTTTATGCCCTTGCGAGTTCGAGTCTCGCCTCCGGCACCATTTTCTTATGCACAGATCCTGCTTCTTTTTGAATAGATATCAATCATCGGTGATCTGGTAGCTTTCTGAAGAACCATTGGACTGTCTGCGGATGTGAAAGGACAGGATCCGGCTTTCATAGTTCTCAACATAGGTTTTGAGTTTGTCTTTGACCTGGCGGAAACCGGCACCTTGAAGGCCGGATATCAGGGTGCCCACATCCTTGACCCGTCCTTCGCAGATGGTTCTGGGCCCGTCTCCGATGAGCACCTCCCATTCGCTGGCTATGGTGACACCAATTTTTTCCAGCACCGGGTAAAACTCATTTTTTACAAAGTGCCGGTATTTTTTAAAGTCGTCCTTTTCCCGGGTAATAACATCCCAGACCTGGTTGAATTTGATCGTATCCACCCCATAATCGATGGAATATGCCTGGTCTTTTTTCAAAGGCACCAGGATTTTGGTTTTGTAGTTTTTGATAAAATTGAGCAGGTCTGATTTCAAAAAACGGTATTCCTCGCTTTTGAGGGCGGTTTCCATCTGATCCAGATCTTCACTGACCACCTCCAGGATCACTTCGCTGTAGGAACCCACAATCACGGACCACCCTGCCGCCGTGTGCATGCCCAGGCGGTTGATGCCCGGTATGAATGCATTGATGATATAATCGGCATAGGCTTGATTTTCCGAAGGAATAACCGTCCAGTAATGCATCATTTTTACCGCCATACTGCCCTCCTGTCATTAATAAGTAAGATTGTATCTATACGATTAGAATAGGGCCTCCTGTTTGTCAACCAAAATCAAACAAAGGGAAAAAACCGGTCGGGGAAAAAATGTCTTCATGCCAATTATTCATGAACTGCCAGGGCATACTTTTTTTTCTTTTTGCTTGAACGGGAAAAAATTTGATGATATGAGTTGGCTTAAAATAAGTATCAGCGCCTGGTGAACAATCTGTGATCCAAGTTGCAGGCGCTTGGCGTTTACCCGGAGCCGGCACAGGCTGACAAAGGAGGCACACACCAAACGATATGGATACTTATACCGAATTTTCAACAGACAAAAATGGTGGTCAATTTGTAACAACGCCGGAGAGGTAGACCGCATGCCGGCTATTTTCACCTTTTTTGTCATGATGCTCTTCTGGACCGCATTGTCCGGAAAATTCGATCTGTTTCATCTGGGCATGGGGGTGATATCCAGTGGCCTGGTGGCCTGGCTGTCCCATGATCTCTTGTTTGAGGGCCACACCAAGAAACTGGGTGCCACTTTCAAAGAAATTGTCTGTTTTCTCCGATACCTGTTGTGGCTTTTCGGGCAGATTGTGCTGGCCAACTTCCATATCGCGGGGCTGTCCCTGTCATTACATCCAAAAAAACACCTGGATCCCCATATCATCAAGTTCAAGACTTCCCTGAAAACCGATTTTGCCCGGTTCGTTCTGGCCAATTCCATCACCCTGACCCCGGGCACGGTGAGTGTCAGGATCGAGAATGATATCTTTTATGTCCATGCCCTCACCCGCCGTTCCGCAGGTGATCTGGCCGGTGACGGTCCCGGAGAAATGGAACGCTGGGTGGCCTGGGTGTTTGAAGGCGGATCCAGATGAATCTGGAACCTTTTTTTATCGTCATGGTGGTGGCTATTCTGTTTCTGATGCTGTGCAACCTCTACCGGGTGGTGGCCGGTCCCACGGTCATCGACCGGATGCTCGGGGTGAATGTCATCGGGATCAAGACCACGGTCCTGATCGTACTCATCGGGATCATTGACGGCCGGGTGGAGATGTTCATCGACATCACCCTGGCGTATGCACTGCTCAATTTCATCACCACCCTGGCTGCAGCAAGGTTTTACCAGCGGATCTCCCATCCGGCCCCGTCCGAACCCGAGGAATCGCTGGTGGCCCCATCCGCCGGACCCGAGGTGGAAGAGGTGGATGCTCCTGCAAAGGCATCTGATTCAAGCCGAAAGGAAACCCCATGATAACCGATATTCTGGTCATACTTGCGATGCTCTCCGGGCTGCTGTTTTTTGTGGCAACCACAGTGGGGATCATCCGATTCCCTGATTTCTACTCCCGTGTCCATGCCGCGGGCAAAGGAGACACCCTTTCCACCACCCTGTTTCTGGGGGGGGCGATCCTGTTCATTATGCGGGATTTCAGCGGAGAAAACCTGCTCACCGCCGGCAAGCTGCTGCTCATCGTTTTTTACATCTTCATTGCCAGCCCCACCGCCACCCACGCCATCATCGATGCCGGCTACGAGTTCCGGGTGCCTTACTGGACAAGGTCGTCCGGCAAAAAAGGCACGGAAGGGGATGAGGAAAATGAAGAAAACATGGATGACGGGTTCTACCCGGACGACCTGAAAGGATAGGAAGACATATGACCTGGGATACCACCCTGCTGTGGCAGTTCGATATCCTGATCCTGTTGATGATGGTGATCTGTGCGGTCACGGCCCTGGCCCTGGAGGGATTGCTCAGCAGCGCCATTGTGACCGGGGCCTACAGTTTTCTGATCTGTTTGATGTGGACCCACATGAGGGCGGTGGATGTGGCGTTCACCGAGGCAGCAGTGGGCGCGGCCATCAGTACTGTGCTCTTTCTGGGTACGGCCCAGTATATCAACCGATGGATCAAAAAGGACCGGCCCAAAGAACAGGGCATCAAACAGGTCACTTTGGTGATCGCGGTGATCTGTGCGGTGATGATGCTTAACGCGACCCGGGACCTGCCGGAATGGGCAGATCCCGCCTCTCCTGCCAGCACCCATCTGTCCCCCCTATATATCGAACAGGGATACCATGAAACCGCCACCCCCAACGTGGTGACGGCTGTGCTGGCGGATTACCGGAGTTATGACACCATGTTCGAGGCTGTGGTGGTGTTTGCCGCAGCCCTGGTGGTCATGGTAGTGCTGCGCCATACCTCCCATAAGCACCGAATGGCGCTGCACCTGCGGCCCCAACGGGCGGGCCGTGACACCGTGCTGCGGGGGGCTGCCCAGTCCATCATTCCGGTGATGCAGATTTTTGCACTGTATGTTCTGTTTCATGGCCATTACAGTCCGGGCGGCGGATTCCAGGGGGGGGTGATTTTCGGTGCCAGCTTCATTCTGCTGGCCCTGTGCTACAACCTGAAGTTTTCCATGAACCGGTTTCGGGAACATGCAGTGCTGTGGTGCTGTGCCTGCGGGGTGCTGCTGTATGCCGGGATCGGTGCCGTGTGTCTGGCCATGGGGTGGAATTTTCTGGGCTATGCAGCCCTGGCGGGCGTGCTCGGGATTTCCGAGGTAATGGCCCGGTCCCATGGTATCCTGGCTGTGGAGGTGGGTGTGGGCATCACCGTGATGGCGGTGATGGTATCGCTGTATTATGATCTCGCCTCGGGCGGTGATCTGGAAGAGGGGTTATAGCCCCATGGATGAACTGTTTTATTTCATAATCGCAAAATACAACTACTGGGCCGCCATCGTGCTGCTCTTTATCGGGTTGTTCGGCATGATCGTCAGAAACAACCTGATGAAAAAGATCATCGGAATGGTCATCTTTCAAACCGCGATTCTGCTGTTCATCGTATCCATCGGGGTCAAGCGGGGGGCCACGGTGCCGATTCTGAAATTTTCACCGGACAAGCAGCCCCTGCTGGATGCTGCCGCCTATGCCAACCCGCTGCCCCATGTATTGATTCTCACGGCCATCGTGGTGGGGGTGGCCGTGCTGGGGGTGGCCCTGGCCCTTTTGCAGAAAATTCAGCGGGTCCACGGTACCATCGAAGAGGATGAGATCCTGGAAGAGATGCGCAAATGATGGATCAGGCCCCTGCCCTCATGATATTGGTGCCGGTGTTTGCCTCCCTGGCCCTGACCCTGATCGGCCCGCTTGGACACCGGGCCGCTTACGGGCTGCTGATCGTCTCCATTGCCGGGTCTCTGGCAGCGGCCCTGGCCACCATGGTGCAGGTGGTGCAGACAGGACAGGCCGTTCACTACCGCATGGGGGACTGGATGCCACCCATGGGCATCGAGCTGGTGATCGACCATTTGAGTGCCGGGGTCCTGGTATTGGTCAGTGCCTGCGCCCTGCTCACCGCCATTTATTCCATGCACACCGCCCGGCAGGACAACCCGGACCGGCTGAACCACTATTATGCCCTTTTCGCCCTGCTGGTGGCCGGTCTTCTGGGAATGACCGCCACCGGGGATGTGTTCAATCTGTACGTGCTGCTGGAGATTTCCGCACTTTCCAGCTACGGTCTGCTGGCCCGGGGCAAGGGAAAGGCCTATTACGCCACCTTCCGGTACCTGATGATGGGCACCATCGGTGCCAGTTTTTATCTGCTGGGGGTTGGGTATATCTATATCATGACCGGCTCCCTGAACATGGCCGACCTGGCAGAGATCCTCAGCCGGCCGGAACTTCAGGAATCGGTCAGCATACGGATCGGGTTCACCCTGATCATTCTCGGGATCTGGATCAAAATGGCGCTTTTTCCCCTCCATGCCTGGCTGCCCAATGCCTACAGCCGGGCCGGCACCACCACGGCCTGCCTCATCGCCCCGCTCATGAGGCTCCACGCAGATTCAGCTGATCGGCACGTTGGGTGGCAACATATGCAACGCATCTCCAGCGTCGGATACAGTTCCTCCGCTGGTC
>JAWOEP010000116.1:0-5028 GCA_046482705.1 Desulfotignum sp. | reverse complement strand
AGGGCATCATAGGTTTCATCCGATATTTCAGGACGGTTTTTCACATAATACAGATAATCATGGTATGCAATGGCTTCTCTGAGCGCCTGGACCTGGTCTTTGGCCTCCCGGGAAGAAAGCGCTTCAGGGTCTTTGAAATCCGTATCAGGATCATGTTTGAAATCCATTGTCTACCTGCCTTTTAAACATTTTCTTAATTGTTTCAGGCTGCGGGTATTGAGAACATCTGCGGCCTCCAGCCATCCCCGTCTGGCCTGGGCCACGCCGAAATCCATGTAATCCATATGGGGCGTGCGGTGGGCATCGGTATTGATCACCACACCGACCTTTTTTTTGGCTGCCTGCATACAGGCAATATCTGTGAGATCCAGCCGGTCATAAAACGCGTTCAACTCCAGAAAACAGTTGTTTTCCTTTGCAGCGGAAAATATGTCATCCAGGTCCAGATCCATGGGCTCTCTCTGGTTGATCTTCCGGCCGGTGGGGTGTCCCAGAATCATGAAATTGGGATTTTCCATGGCAGTGACAATCCTGCGGGTCTGTTTTTTTCCGGACAGATTGAATTTATAATGCACAGATCCAATGACCACATCCAGTCGGGAAAGTATTTCATCAGGCAGGTCCAGGCTGCCGTCTTCCAGAATGTCGACTTCCACGCCGGTGAGAATTTCAATATTGTCCATACGGCGGTTCACCATTTGGATATCCTGGATATGTTCTTCCAGCTCTTTGGCATTCAATCCCCCGGCAACGGTAACATGCTGTGAATGTTCGGTTATTGCCAGATATTCATACCCCAGTTTTTCCGCCTCTTTGGCCATTTCTTCTATGGTCTGATAGCCGTCGGTTTTTTTGGTATGTACATGCAGATCCCCTTTTATGTCGCTGCGTTGGACAAGATCGGGCAGGCTGTCTTTTTCCGCTGCCTCAATCTCTCCTCTGTCCTCTCTGAGCTCCGGCGGGATAAAGGGAAGACCAATTGTTTTATAGACCTGTTGTTCTGTTTTTCCGGCCACTTTTTTTTTGTCTTTGTACACGCCGTATTCATTAATTTTCAGATCCCTTTTCACCCCGCGCTTTCTGAGCTTTATGCTATGGGCCCTGGAACCGGTAAAATACAAAAGAGCCGACCCATAGCTGGCATGTGGCACTACCCGCAGATCCACCTGAAGACCGGACCGCAGCACCACAGAGGTTTTTGTTTTTCCCTGCACCACCACTTTTTCAACATCTTCATAATCCAGCAGATGCCCCATGGCATCTGTTCCTCTTTTGCAGGACAAAAGTATGTCCAGGTCCCCCACTGTTTCTTTTTTCCGGCGCAGGCTGCCGGCAGCTTCCACTTTTTTCACCCCTTCCAGCTTTTTCATGTAATCAAGAAGGGGTCGGGATATGTCCCGGGCATCCCGGAAAAGCATTCTGTCTTCATGGGCGTTGTTCTTTTTTATTTCCGCTAAAATTTTTTTCTGGGTTTTTTCACCAAAGCCTTCCAGATCCTGCAAAAGATCCTGTTCTGCCGCTTTTTTTAAACCCTGCAGATCAGTCACCCCCAGTGCATCATAAATAACTTTCACCCCCCTGGGTCCAAGACCGGGAATACGCAGAAGTTCCTGCAAAGAAGGCGGTATCTGTTCCTGCAGTTCTTTGAGCAGCGGCAGTGAACCGGTCTTTGCAATGGTTTTTATTTTTCCGGCAAGATCTTTGCCGATTCCGGACAACCGGGTCAGATCCTCGCCTTTGTCGATCATCTCGGTGACGCTTTGGGGCAGTGAATTTATGGTTTGTGCAGCCTGTCTGTAGGCCCTGGTCCTGAACTGGTTCTCATTTTGGATATCCAGAAGATCTGCCACTGTTTCCAACACCCGTATAATATCTTTGTTGTGTACCGGCATAGCAATTGCCTGTTTGTTAGCTGTTAAATTTAGCTGTTAGCTGTTAGCTTTTAGCTGAGCACTGATGGCTGAGGGCTTTCATATTACCCATTTGCGTTGCTGTTCGGTCTGGTGCGGGGCATTGCCCTGGCTGTGACACTGTAAATACCTTTTATTTTTTCCTGTTTCCCTGAGAGCTGCAATCAGGTGAATTCTGTATTTTCGTATATGGATCCATGTAGAAAGCCTGAGAATGTCAAAAACAAAAACGGTGGTAAACAGGTTTGGTGAATATTTGCCATAACCATTTGCTTTTGCCTTTTGTCTTTGCTATTTAATAATTGTTTGTTATAAATAACTACACGATTTTTGCATACATAAAAAAATTAACCAACTTCAGGGACATATGGATACCATGGAAAAAACACGTATTGTTATTGCAGAAGACAGCAAAATACTCAGGGAAGGTTTGTGCCTGATGATCAATTCCGATGAAGCCCTGGAAGTTGTTGCCCAGGCAGCAGACGGATTTGAAGCCATTGAACAGTGCCAGGCACACAATCCGGATATGACGGTGCTTGATTTATCCATGCCCAAACTCGACGGCCTGTCAGCCATCAGAGAAATCAAGCGGCAGAAACCGGATGTAAAAATTCTTGCCCTTACCATTCATGATTCAGATGACTATATTCTTGACTGTTTTAACGCCGGTGTTCAAGGCTATTGCCTTAAAGATGCCTCCCAGGATGAATTGTTGAAAGCCATTCACCTGGTTTCCTCGGGAAAAACATACATCAGTCCCTCCATTGCCGGCAAAGTCATGGAAGGGTATCTGGAAGGAAAACAAAAAATTAGAACACAAACCGCATGGGACACCATCACCCAGCGGGAAAAAGAAGTTCTCAAACTGGTGGCTGAGGGCTACACCAGCAAAGAAATTGCAGACATGCTGTGCAACAGCCCCAAAACCATTGAACGTCACCGGGCCAATATCATGAACAAGCTGTCTGTTCACAATATCTCCCAGATGACCAAGGTGGCCATTGAAAAAGGCTTGATAAGCCAGTAAATCCAGCAGGCGATCCGGACAGAACACCTCGCAAAATACCTTTTCTACAGCATTTACCCCCTGAAAATGGGGGAAACTCTTTATTTCACCATAAAGCAGATATTGTTATCTTCTATCCCAGACCCTTGATAATGCAGAAGCTGCATAACAATTATGTTTCCCCATATGTACATGGAAAAGGTCAGAATTAAAATGAATGAAAGCACCCAGAAAAAAAAAAGATTGATAATCGTATCCAACCGGCTTCCCATTGTTTTATCACAAACAGACACCGGCCAGTGGGAGGTGAAGCAGGGATCGGGCGGACTGGTGACCGCACTGGCACCGGTATTGCGGGATCGGGGCGGACTGTGGATCGGGTGGCCGGGCACCTCAGAGATTATTGAAAAACAGGATCTGGAAACCATGTTTGAGCAGACAGCCAAAGATTTCGGATACACCTTTGAACCGGTTTTTCTGCCTGAAAACCTGGTGAATGACTATTATCTGGGATTTTCCAATCAGGTGCTGTGGCCGCTGTTTCATGATCTGCAGAGCAGGTGTGACTTTGCCCCTGCATACTGGGATGCCTACCAGGCGGTCAACAAAATATTTGCCCGGACCATTGCCCGGAATATCAAGAACGGTGATGACCATATCTGGGTGCATGATTACCATTTAATGGGGGTGGGACAGGCATTGCGGGAGATAAAAACCACGGCGAAAATCGGGTATTTTCTGCATATTCCGTTTCCTTCGCTGGATCTTTTTCTCAAGCTGCCCTGGCGGTTTCACATCCTGGAATCTCTTCTGGGCTATGATATGATCGGTTTTCAGACCCAGAGAGACCGGCGCAATTTTGTCCAGTGTGTGCATGCCATGCTGCCGGACATCAAAATACGCGGCAAAGGACGGGTGCTCTCCACCAAAGTCAACGACCATACGGTAAGGATGGGCAATTTTCCCATCAGTATAGATTATGATGAATTTGCACAAAAAGCCGCCACCAGAGAAGTTGAAAAAAGACTGGCCGAGATAAAAGCGGTGTTCCAGGCAGATCACCTGATCCTGGGGGTGGACCGCCTGGACTACAGCAAAGGCATTCCTGAAAGACTGCTGGCATTCCGCAACGCCCTGGAAAGATATCCTGAGCTGGAAAAAAAAATCACCCTGTTTCAGATTGTGGTTCCCAGCCGGCAGCGCATTGCGCAGTATGACAATCTCAAAAACGAGATCGAGCAGCTCGTCAGTGAAATCAACGGCAGATTCACCCGCCCCGGATGGGTGCCCATCCATTACATATACCAGAGCGTTGACAGAACCGAACTCCTTGCGCTGTACCGGGCAGCGGATATCGGCCTTGTCACCCCCCTCAAAGACGGCATGAACCTGGTGGCCAAAGAATACTGCGCATCCCATATAGATGATAACGGGGTGCTGATATTAAGTGAATTTGCCGGTGCAGCCAGCCAGCTGCATAAACATGCTTTGCTGGTGAACCCCTACGATATTCAAGCCATTGCCGATGCCATATACCAGGCCTGCCGCATGGGAGAAAAAGAGCGGAAAACCCGGATGAAGGCGTTGCGGAAGATTGTAAAAAAATCAGATATATACTGGTGGGTGGATGAATTTCTAACCGCTGTTTTTTCCCATAATCTGAATACGTTCAGACCCATGGTTGATTATATTCCTTCCCAGGATACTTTACAGGAATAACATAAACCGTGAATTTTTACATACAACCATAAAGACCAATGGAGGTTTCAATGCGAGTGATTACGCTGAATCCAAACACCCATAAAATCAGATCTGTTGAAAAACTGAAATATTCCGGCCGGAGACCACCATTCTCCGGCCGGAACAGGCTTTCTGCCGGTTATAAAAGATTGTATTCCTGATTGCATTCTGGTAGTTACTTCAGGTGCCTGGCAATAATTTTCACATGGGGCATAAGGCCCCGAAGGACACTGGTAATAAGATGACATCCCCGAAGCCTGTACACCAGCAGATAGAAAATTTCGTATTCCATGCCGAAAAAATTTTGGCCGTCATCCGGCAGAACACGGCAGACGGTATTGCGGTAGATGACCACCTTGTCAATCTGCT
>JAWOEP010000107.1:0-10265 GCA_046482705.1 Desulfotignum sp. | reverse complement strand
CAGGTCATTGCGGTTTACGGCCAGGTCATGTTCAAGAATGTGGCTGAAGTCCGGGAACTGGCTGCAAAATTGTCTGAACTGGAGTCCAGGGTCCAGCTGTTTGAAAAAGAGATCTTTGACCTGCGGGCCACAAAATATACATTCAACTGCATCGTCGGCCGCAGTGATGCCATCACCGCCCTCAAACAGGAGGCGGCAAAGGCGGCAGCCAACAATTCCGCCGTACTGGTGACCGGAGATAGCGGCACCGGCAAGGAGCTGTTTGCCCAGGCCATCCACAATGCCGGCCCCAGAAAACTGCACCCGTTTGTAAAAATCAATTGTGCCGCTATCCCCCGGGACCTGCTGGAGTCAGAATTGTTCGGATATGAAGAAGGGGCGTTTACCGGGGCAAGAACAAAGGGAAAGCCCGGAAAATTCGAGCTGGCTGACAAAGGCACCATATTCCTGGACGAGATCGGGGACCTGCCCCTTACCATGCAGCCCAAACTGCTCCGGGTACTTGAGGAAAAAGAGTTTGAACGTATCGGCGGCACAAAGATCATCCGGTCTGATTTCAGGGTCATCTGCGCAACCAACCAGAATCTGGAAGAAATGATGGCCAAAAAGCGGTTCCGGCGGGACCTGTTTTACCGGTTGAACGTCATCCAGATTCACATTCCGCCCCTGCGGGAGCGGACGGCGGATATCCTGCCTCTGGCCCGGCATATGCTGAAAAAGATTGCAAAAGAGGCCGGCCGTCCGGCCATGCGGATAGAAAAGAATGCAGCAGAAGAACTTGTGCAGTACCATTGGCCGGGAAATGCCAGGGAACTGTCCAATGTACTGGAGCGGGCCATGTACGCCTCAGGAAGCGATACCATCTACAAAGGAGATCTGCCTTTCACCCTGACCCCAGGCCGGGATGTTGCCGGCAGGCGGTCAAAGCCCTCTTTGAAAACCGCCCGGGATGAAGCCCAGATCACAGCGATCCACCAGGCCCTGGCAAAAACCGGGTATAACAAGGCAAAGGCGGCCACACTTCTGGGCATTCACAGGACCCTTTTGTACAAAAAGATGAAAAAATATGGTATTGCCCTGGCACCGGAATAGACTCATCTGCGCAGCAGCATCGGGACCAGGAACACAAAGCAGGCCACAAAGAAAAACAAAGCCCCCCAGAAACCCATCCAGTCTTTAGCGCGGACCGCGGCTGTCAGAAAAAAGACCGCTGAGATGATGAACAGGCCCCACCCCCATATCTGGCATTTTTTTTCAAATCCATTCACGCGGCTGGGGCCCTGTGCCTACTGCTTGATCCATCTGGGGACCTGGAACTGGTAATCTTTATAGGGTTTGGTGGGCGGATCCGTGAAGATGGCCACCATTTCCCCGTCCTGCACCTGGTAATGGGCAATGGGCACATCCCCGCCGGCCCGCATGACATGGTCCTCATCCCATTTCCACCACCCGGTTTCTCCTTTGTAGCCCTTGGTGGCGATGTAATCGACCACGGCATCGTGGTTTTTTTCATCCCCCACTGCCTCGACTGCAGTGGCCCATGCCTTGACACCGGAGTAAGCTGCCCAGGAACCGGCCTGGGGCAGATGTCCCCAGATGCTTTCAAATTTGTCCAGCCAGGCCTGGGCCTCGGGGGTGGGGGCTTCCGGCGTGGGCATGGCTGTGGGAACCTCGCCCAGCAGGCCGTCTGCTTCCGTTCCCATGGTTTCCACAACTTCTCTGGGCACCAGGGAGTAGCCATAGCTCAAAATGGAATTGGTGGGCCGTTTCATGAACTGCCGGAAAAAGGTGATCACTTCCTGGGCAGATACAATTTCCACATGGATGATGGCCGGCTTGATTCTGCGGATTTTGGTGAGCAAGGGGCCCCACTGGTTGGTGCCGTAGGGCACCAGTTCATGCATGGCCACATCCCAGCCTTTTTCCTTGAAATTTTTTTCCAGAGTGTCTCCGACTTCCGTGCCCCAGGCATCATCTGCCGTAATGATCACCGCTTTTTTGTTGGGGTATTCATAGGGCAGGGCCATGAGCACGTTGAACATGGACTGGGCCTGGTTGATGCCGGTGTCGGTGAGCTGGAAGATATTTTTGTATTCTTCCTTGTTCTGTTTGAACACGTCCACGGCGGACTGGGATCCGTCATCGGCAAAAAACGGGGCCGTATATTTGCCGTAGGCCCGGACATCCTGGCCCCATCCGGCCCAGCCGGCATGCACCGAATCCACCCCGATCTGGCCGCACAGGTAGTCGGCACCCTGCATGACACGTTCCGGTGCAAATTCCTGGGTATCGAACCGGATGGGTTCCAGCTGTTTGCCCAGAAGCCCGCCGGCCGCGTTGATCTCGTCGATGGCCATCTTGATGCCTTTCCAGTAGTTGTCCCCGGTGTCGGTGTAGGGGCCGGTCATGGCCAGGGGTACGCCCACCTTGATGGTGTCTTTGGCCCACAGGCCGGTGGCAGGCATCAGGGCCAGTGCCAGAATCAATAAAATACCAAGTGCTTTTTTCATGTTCATCCTCCTGAAGTGTTTTATATGAAAGCCGTCAGCCGTCAGCCATCTGTACTCAGCTAACAGCTAAAAGCTAACAGCTAACAGCTAAAGACTAACAGCTTTCATATTTTGTTGTGCCCGTCAGGGCATGGGTGTTAATAAAATTGCCGGGGAATCAGGGGCGGGCCCTGTGTCCCGTATGTTAATGGGTCATGCCTTGCTGCTTTCGGGAAAACAACCGCTCGAACAACCCCACAATGCCGTCGGGCAGTACCAGGACCAGGATCACCACCATGGCCCCCATGGTGATGGGTCTGTAAGTGCCCAAAGGGGAGAGCAGTTCGTTCACGGCAATGGTGATAAAGGCCCCGATGATGGCACCGGGAAATTTGCCCACCCCGCCGATGACCAGGATTACCATGAGGGTGACAAACAGGTCGATACCCAGCATCCGGGTGGACAGCATGCCCACGTAATGGGCGTAAAACCCGCCCATCATGCCGGTGAGAAACGAGGTCAGGGCAAACACCATGAGCTTGTATTTGAAGGCAGACACCCCCAGGCAGGTGGCAAATTCCTGGGAATCTTTCAATGCCAGAAACGCCGTGCCCCAGTGGGATTTGATCACCACAAGGATGATGACCGAGCAGATCACGGCCACCAGCAGCATCAGGTAAAAATAGGGCACCGGGCTGGCCGTGGTAAAGGTGTATCCGAAAATATGCATGGGTTCTATGGTCAAAAGCCCCCTGGAGCCCCCTGTGCCAATGGCCCCGCCGATATCTCCTTTCAGGACCGGTTCCAGGATCATGTGCACGGCAAAGGTGACCAGTGCAATATAGGCACCTTTGAGTTTGAGGCAGGGCAGGCCCACCAGGATGCCGATGGCGGCGGTGATGCCGCCGGCAACAAAAACCGCAAATATGGGCGGGATGCCGAACTGTGCGGAAATAATGGCCGAGGCATAGGACCCTATGACAAAAAACGCCACCTGGCCAAAGGAGAAAATGCCGGCAAATCCCATGATCAGGTCCCAGCACGAGGCCACCACCGACCAGATCAGGCACATGATAAGAATGTGCATGATAAAATTGGTGCCCCCGAAAAACAGGGGCAGAACTGCCACAACAGCCCAGATAAATGCCAGCAGAAAGGTAATGCGCTTGTGATCCATTAATTTATCCCCATTTTCCCAGCAGTCCCTGGGGACGGACCGCCAGGGTGGTCAACAATACGGCAAACAACACAATCAGGGTCCAGGTCATGCCGAAATACCATCCCACAAACGCCTCGAGCATCCCTACGATAAACGCGGCATACAGCCCGCCTCTGATGGAGCCCATCCCGCCGAAGGCCGTGATCACCCAGGCCTTGACCAGTATATCCCAGCCGCCCATGGGGGTGATGAAATATTTCTGGGCCAGCAGAATGCCGCCCATGCCCACCATGACCGTGGAAATGGCAAAGGTGGTGGCAAAGACAAACTCTTTGGGAATACCCACGATCTGCGCCCCGGCCGGGTTCTGTGCCACGGCCCGCACCGACATGCCCGTGCGGGTGTTGTTGAGAAACCAGCGGAACATCAGGATGCCGCCGATGGACAGGAAAAAGATCCCCACATCCTGGTGGGACAGATAAAAATCACCGGCCTCAAATCCGCCTTCCAGAAACGGGGGCAAAGATTTCATGCGGGACCCGAATATCACCTGGAAAGAGTTGTCCAGAAACAGGGCCAGGCCCAGGGTGATCATCATCACCTTGATTTCCCAGTCATCTCTTTTGCGCAAAGGGGCCACCAGGGCTTTTTCCACAAAATATCCAAAGACCAGCAGAATGGGAACGGCCAGCAGAAATACAAGAAAATAGTTGTTGATAAAGGAAAGGCTGAACAAAAGAAACGCGATGTATCCACCCAGGCTGTAAAAAGAGCCATAGGCAAAGTTGAATGCTTTGGAGACCCCGTAAATCAGGGTCAGGCCCACGGCCATGAGGGCATAGACAGACCCGTTGATCAGACCGCTGATAATGACATCCGCAATTTCGATGACCATGGGGTGAGCCTCCTACATACCCAGGAAAATTTCTTTTAGGTGTTCATTGCCCAGGGCATCTTCCTTGGAGCCTGAAAAGCTGATGCTGCCCTCTTCCAGCACATAGAGCGTGTCTGCCAGCTCCGTGATCTGGGGGATGTTCTGCTCCACCACCAGCAGGGTGATGCCCTGGCCGTTGATCTGTTTGATGATTCTTGCCACCTCGTCTCTCAGGTTGGGCTGGAGCCCCAGGGAGGGTTCGTCTATGGCCAGAAACCGTGCATTGGACATGAGCCCCCTGGCAATGGCCAGCATCCTGGCTTCCCCCCCGCTCATGGTGGCGGCCAGCTGGGACCGCCGGTCCCGCAGCCGGGGAAACAGGTCAAACACCCGCTCTAAATTGTCTTTTTCAAAGGCCCGGGCAGACCGGGAATAGGCCCCGAGCTTGAGGTTTTCCAGCACGCTCATCTGGGGAAATAATTCCCTGTTTTCCGCAATATAGGTGATCCCCATGTCCACCAGCTTTTCAGATCCAAGCCCGGTGATGTTTTCCCCTTCAAACCGGATCACTCCGCTGACTTTTTCCACCAGGCCGCAGATGGATTTGAGTACCGTGCTTTTGCCGTGTCCGTTGGGGCCCAGCATGACCACGATCTGTCCTTTTTTTACGACCAGGGACACGTTTTTCAGCACATGAAAATCCTGGTAACAGGCATTTACATCCGCAAGTTCAATCATTACAGTCCCCCAGATAGCATTCGATGACCCGGGGATCCGAGGTGACCTTTTCAGGATCTCCGCAGCAGATTTCCGTGCCGGTTTCAAGGATCAGCAGTGTCTGGGTCAGTTCCGTGAGCACCTTCATGAAATGTTCGATGAGGATGATGGTTACGCCCAAATCCTGGTTGATGCGCCGGATCAGGTCCATGAGCTGGATGATTTCCCTGGCATTGGACCCGGCCATGGGTTCGTCCAGCATGAGGATTTCAGGGCGGGTGGCCAGGGCCGCACCGATCATGAGCATTTTTTTGTGCAGCAGGTTCAGGCTGCCGGTGGGGGCATCCCGCATATCTGACAGGTTCACAAAGGTGAGCACCTGGTCCACGTGGTCTTTGTCAAACCCTTTCAGGCTGCCGAAACAGCTGCCTACCTCAATGGATTTTACCACGGTGAGGCTGGGAAAGGTCTGGGGAATCTGAAAGGTCCTGGCAATGCCCAGTCTGGCAATACGGTGGGGGGGCAGCCCGGAAATATCCTGGTCTTTAAAGCAAATTGTTCCTTTAAAATCATAAAGCCCTGTGATAAGGTTGTACACGGTTGACTTTCCCGCTCCGTTGGGACCGGCAATGCCGAATATCTGACCTTGGCGGACCTCAAAGCTGAGGTTGTTGACAGCTGTCAACGCCCCGAATTTTTTGGTGACATTGGTCACGCGCAGCATCTTACCCCCCATCCTTTTCCCTTTGCGTTACCCTGGGAACAAAACTTGTATATCACATAGTATGTGATATGTTATTTCCGCTGCATCCATACCATGCCCGGATTTTATAATCAAGTTTTAATTTTTTGCCCTTAAATATATTGAACATTAAAATTTTCTTTGCTATTAGAAACCCACATGGTGCTGTATAACACAAAACAAAAAATTAAGGGAGAAACAACCCATGAAAAATCGCTCCAGACTGATATCTTTGCTGGCTGCCTTATTGATCGGCCTGTGCATCCATGCTTCATCGGCCCTGGCTGAGGAGGGCAACAGCCCTGAAAGCGTGGTAAAAGCATTTGCCGGGGCGTATTTTATGCTGGATGAAACCATGGCTGTCTACATGAGTGAAAAAGCCCTTTATAATGAAAATGATGTCAACCGGGTGGATATGTATTTTCGGGTCAAAAAACAGGAGGCTGCCAGCCGGGGACTGGAACTTGACTACCTGAAAATGCGGCCCATTCTCATGAAAACCCATGTGCTGTCAAAAGATGAAGACACTGCCGTTATCGGGTTTAAAGCGGTTATGATCCGCAGCATCAATCCGCTTTACCGGATAGTGGGGTATGTGTTCGGCCTGATCGAAGAACATGAATTTCAGACCACGGTCACGGTGGTCAGGGAAAACGGGATCTGGAAGGTTGGTTTGCCCGGTTTTGCTTTTCCTGTATAGCCGGGTGTGATTTTCCAGCGGGAACCTTTTATCCAAAGCGCTGTAAAACCCCTTCTTTCAGATGGGGGAGGATGTCAATTCAGGGTTTCTGCATCTTTTAAAAAATCTGATATAATCCGGGCAAGGCAGCGGTTCCAGGCCTGCACCAGCGCTGTGGGACCGGACTGAGCCGTGAACTGGGAAACCCCGTAGATCCGGTTTATAACCGGCACAAACCCGGTGCCGGTATGCTGTTCCAGGGTCAGCCGCAGGGCCATGACGGCCCGGGGTTTTTTCGGGTCCCGGATATCTGCATACAGCGAAATTATTTTTCCCCCCAGGCGGAAACTGATGTCAGAGGGGGAACTGGCCGGTGCATCCCGGAAAATGGCAGAACTGTATACCGCCTCTTTAAACGCATCTGAGATCATCCGGGCCGGTGATACCATGAATTTGTTGTAATAATCACCTGTGTACCGGTTGTCAGATACCTTATAAATAAAAAAATTACTTTCGAATTCAGGGGATATGTCAAACTGACGGACCAGAAGGCCTTTTCCGCTGCCGCGGATCCCGGCTTCCCCGGGCAGCAGCGGCGGGGAAATGGTAAACTGGTTTTGTTCCGGAAAATCTCTGATGATGCCGGAACAACCTGTCATGCACACGCCCATCAGAACAATGAGCCCGCTGACAAAAATACCGGGTATGCAGATCCGCTTCATTTTTCCGGAAGAGGCGCATCCTGGTGCACACGGTCGTGATACCTCCCTGCAGGCGTTCTGTTTCATCATTGTCCCTTCTCGAACATGTCTTCAGGCATTTTTTCGGGGGGCCGTTCCAAAAGCAGACGGCCGGGATACTGCCTGATTTCCAGGCTTAACTGTTTGAGGTTTTCCGAGGTATGTTCAAAGTTGTCAATGGTCCTGTTGATGGTGTCGGTATTGAGCCATACCAGGGTTTCCAGCATTTTAACGGTGGTGTTCAGGCTTTCCAGCAGGGTGTCGATCTGTCCGGATACCTGTTTGAGCCCGGTGTCTGTGCGTTTTTCCAGTTCCCGGGTAAAGGTTCTGGCATTGGCTGCCGTATGCTGCAGATCCTTCAGGGTCTTGTCTACAGGTTCTCCTGCTTTGTCCACAATGGCCCTGATGCCTGCAAAAGACCCCTGGGCATCCTGGATCATCTCATGAAATTCCGGAGAACCAAGGGTATCGGACAACTGCCGGTTGGTCTGCCGTATTTCTGCGAGCAGGGTGGATGTCTGGGTTGATATGCCTGCCAGGTCAAAGTTGGCGGTTTTGGTGTTCAGGGTTTCCAGCAGTTCCTCCAGATTGGTGGTAATTCCCACGATATTCATCTCGGACAGGTTTTCCAGAATCAGGTTCAATGCATCCCCCAGGCGTTTTATACTGCTTTTCCGGGAAGGCACATACAGGTGCCGGGGTTCCCATGTGATGTCCAGGCCGGATTCTTTGTCCGGAAAATAATCGGTTTCCAGAAAGGCTGCCCCGGTCAGTCCTTTAAAGCTCAGATATACCTTAAGTCCTTTCTCGATGGCATCCACAAAGGCCTGCTCAGGGTCTTTGTTCCGCACCTCTACAAAAACATCTTCATCCAGAGAAAAAATTACCAATACATAGCTTGACGGTGCGTTATAGACCTTGGCAGGGGTGGTAATGGTTTTGACCGTGCCGATACTTACCCCTTTGTATTTGACTTCAGAACCCACATCCAGGCCCTGGACCGATTCATCGAAACAGGTTTCCGCCAGCATCTCTTTTTTTAAAAATGCGCCGGCCCCGAAAACAATGAGAAACCCGACACCAAGGCAAAAGGAGAAGATGACAAACAGGCCGAGTTTAAAATAATTTGCATTCCGGTTCATGGTTTTTTATCTCTTTTGGGTTTCCGGTTGAAAAACTGGTATGCATAGGCATTGGAAGAATCTGCTTTCAGATCGTTGGGGTTTCCTCTGGCAATGATGCCTTTGGTATCCTTTTCCAGCATGATGACGGTATCTGCTATGGTAAAAATGCTTTCCAGTTCATGGGTGACGATCACAAAGGTGATACCCAGGGTCCGGGCCAGGTCCATGATGAGCATGTCTATTTCAGCAGAGGTCAGAGGATCCAGGCCTGCGGATGGTTCATCCAGAAAAACAATGGCAGGATCCAGGGCAATGGCCCGGGCAATGGCAGCGCGTTTTTTCATACCGCCGCTCAGTTCTCCCGGCGGCAGATGCCCCTTGCCGGAAAGATTCACCAGACCGAGCTTGGCCCGGGCAATGGTGGTGACGGCCTCTTTTGGCAGAAGGGTGTATTCTTTTAAAGGCAGTGTGATATTTTCCAGCACGGTCATGGACCCGAAAAGGGCACTGTTTTGAAATGCCACCCCGATCTGCCGGAGCAGCCGGGTTCTGCTTTTTCCTCTGGCCGTGACCATGTCCTGTTCATTGATCAGCACCCGGCCGGAAATGGGGGGAAGAAGACCGATCATGTGCTTGAGTACCGTGCTCTTGCCGCAGCCGGATCCCCCCAGGATCACAAATATTTCCCCTTTTTTGATGTCAAAGGTAAGGTCTTCCATGATGGCCTGGCCATGATACCCGGCATACAGGTTTTCCACTTGTATAATAGTTTGTTTCACACGCCCAACGCATAGTAAAGGATTGAAAATATACCGTCAAATACAGCTATGAGAATAATGGAAGACACCACCGCCCGGGTGGCGGCATCTCCTACTGCTGACGGTCCCTGACTTGTCTGGTACCCCCGGATACATCCGGTGGCGGCAATAAGGATGCCGAACACAAAACATTTGATGATCCCGCCGACAAAATCCTCCCAGGAAACAAAACCAACCACCTGGTTGTAGTATGCCACAAAAGGGTGGCCCAGGGAAAGAACCACCACAGCCCCCCCCAGAATGCCCACCAGGATGGCAAATATCGTGAGCAGCGGGGTCATGAGGGTAGAGGCGATCACCCGGGGAAGAATAAGAAAGCGCACCGGTTCCAGGCCCATGACCGTGAGGGCGTCAATTTCCTCATTGATTTTCATGGTACCGATTTCTGCGGCAAAAGCGGAAGCAGACCGGCCAGCAAGGACGATGGCAGTCATCAGCGGCCCCAGCTCCCGCACCATGGCCAGGCCGATAAGGTTGGCCACATAGATCTCGGCCCCGAACATCTTCATGGGAATGGCGGACTGAAACGCCATGACCAGTCCCACAATAAAGCTGATAAGGGCCACTATGGGCAGGGCATTTGCCCCGGCCCGTTCCGCGATCCGCAGGGTTTCCCCCCACCGGATCCGGCCCGGGTGCAGCAGGCTTGACACAAATGCCCAGAAAATCTCTCCGAGAAAAGCAATGAATGTCCGGGCATCATATAAGAAATCATCCAGAAACCGGCCTTTGTTTTCCACAAAAGTGCGCAGAGCGCCACCGGAGGGAGCAGTGTCTTGATCCGGTTCTGAATGTTTTTCCCGAATCCGTTCCAGCAGGGAAAAAGAATCTGGATCAAGCCCGGTAATATCGGTTTTCTCCCAGTTGCGGCCAAGGGCCATCCGGTCCAGATGGGCAATGAAGGCAGCCCCTGCCGTGTCAAA
>JAWOEP010000056.1:0-4720 GCA_046482705.1 Desulfotignum sp. | reverse complement strand
CCTGCCGATGCCGGTGACAGCCGGCCTGTCATCTCAGAGATCCGTGTGGAAATTTTGGGCGGCACAGAAAAGCGACAGGGAAAATTGCGGTCCATGGCCATGGAGATGATCCAATTTCAGCCGGGCAGTCTTTTCACAGCACAGGATCTGGATACCACAATCACCCTGTTGAAAAAGACCGGGCAGTTCAGCCGGATCGATGTGCCGGACCAGGATATGGATGCACCTTCCATCCCCCTTGTTTTCCGGCTGACCCCGGTTATGCTGGTCCGGAAGATAACTGTGGACGGCGCATTTCCGGTATTTGGCAATGTGGTTGTCAAGGCCACGGATTATGCCGCAGGCAGTGCCTTTGTCCCGGAACATGTGGAAAAAAACATCCAGGCGGTCAAGAACCTGATGGCAAAAAACGGGTATGTGGATGCCAAGGTGGACATCACCGCTGCACCTTACCAGGGGCTGCAGACTGACATTCTGATTGCGATCAAAAAGCATAAGCCCCTTAAAATTGTGGAAATTGCATTTACCGGCAATGAATCATTTTCCGATACCCGGCTTAAAATGCGCATGAAATCCTATCAACTTCCTTTGTTTTTCTGGAGCAGAGGCGAAAGAACCATCCAGGCGGATCTGGAAGCAGATATCAAAAACCTTGTGGCTTATTATAGAAAAAAAGGCTTTGCCGAAGCTGCCATAACCTATGATGTACAGACAAATACAGACAAAAAAACCACCCGGGTGGTGATTGAGGTAGAAGAAGGCCCCCTGTACCGCATTTCTTTTTCAGGAAACAAAGAATTTATGGACTATACCCTGAAAAAAGAGATAACCATCTGGACAAAGGGAAACCGCAATGATTTCGGGTTGAAACGCAGCATCAAGAATATCACAGACAGTTACCGGAAGGCCGGTTACAGGGACTGCGAGGTGTATTTTACCTCTGACACTGAGATAAAAGATGAAAAATTGATCCGGCATATCCAGATACACATCAATGAAAACACCCGCTATATTGTCAGATCATCCACTGTCAATGGAACAGAGGTCCAGGATGCACAGGATCTTAAACCCCTTTTGAATACCCGGGAAAAAGGTTTCTTATATGACGGCCCCTTTGCCCGGAATATGGTTTCAGAAGACACCCAAATTTTGGAAAACTATTATGAGAGCAGGGGATTTGCACAAACACAGGTATCTGCTGATATCGCCTGGGAAAAGGCTGATGAAAAAGACAAGGTGTTTGGTGATGTGGTATTTGAGGTAAACGAAGGATATCGCAGTCAGGTTGCCGAAGTCAGGCTTTCCGGCCTGCCGGACAGATTTATTTCAGACATCCTGCAGCTTCTGCAAACCCGGGAAAAAGAGCCGTTCATCCCGTCACAGGTAAATGAAGACCGCATGGCGATTCTCTCTTTTCTTGCGGAAAAAGGATTTATCTACGCAGATGTCCAGACCCGCATTGATTCGGATGGAAAAGATTACCAGGTTGTATTCCAGGTGGAACCGGACAACCGGGCCACGGTGGGGGGGGTATGGGTATTCGGCAATTTTGATACCAGAGATTCGGTGATTCTCCGCCATAACACCCTTGAGCCGGGGGAACCTGTATCTTTGAACAGTTTTGTTTCCCTGCAGAAAGAGATCAGAAATACCCAGTGCATTGAACGGGCGGATTTCAAAGCCATAGGCCTCCGCGAAAATCTTGACCAGATTTTTTTCCTGGCTGAAGTGGAAGAAAAAAAGCCCTATTTTCTTGATATAAGCATCGGCTATGATACAGCCAAAGATGCCTATATAGGGGTTTCCGCAGGTAACAGAAACCTGCTGGGAACCAACCGGAAACTGTATCTGGATGCCGGGTTTTCCGGCATCGGGTATGACACCATCCTGGGAATAACGGATTTTGATTTTCTGTCACAACATATCTATTCGGACGTCAATGTGTACGCCTCTGAAGAAGAGGAGAAAAACCAGGATTTCGGTACCCGCAAGTACGGATCATCTGTGTCATTTGAAAAACAGTTGACACCGCACCTGAAAGTGGGCACCGCCTTTAATCTGGAATCCAGAGAACAGTATGCCACCGGCGCGACAACCAGTGAGAATCCCAATGTATACGAACCCAGGGGGATTATATCGGCAACCCCGTTTTTCACCTGGTCTTCGGTGGACTCCTATGCCAAACCCACCAGCGGGTTCTATCTCAATGCATCTGCCGGCTACAACCGGGATATCCTGGAAGACCTGGACAATTTTGTGAAATACCAGGTAAAGGCCAAATACTATATCCAGCCCTTTTCCCGGCTGGTACTGGCGTTCCAGGCCATGTACGGCACCATCCAGAGTTTTTCTGATGATCTTGATCTGCCCGATGACCAGCTGTTCTTTCTAGGCGGAATTTCAGATGTAAGGGGGTTTGATGAAAATGAGCTGGCAGTTGATACCTTTGGCGATCCAGTGGGGGGCAAAACCCAGATTGCCGGCTCCATTGAAGCACGCATTGCTCTGGGCAAAAATTTTGAGTTGCCCATATTTGTTGATGCAGGCTCCCTGCGGGACACCACCAAAACCGGCAGTGATGAAGACTTTAAATTCACTCTGGGCTCGGGTCTGCGCTATATGACCCCTGTGGGGCCTGTGGGCCTGCTTTACGGATACCGCCTGAATCCGGAAACAGGCGAGGATTCCGGAAAAATCCATTTCTCCATCGGTTATACATTTTGATGCCCGGCAAAAAAACATTTACATAGTACATAATATGTGATATCTCGTATCCAAAAAATTACCCGAAAAGGAGGCAGCTATCACTCCGTTTATCCATACCCATTTTGACAAATGCACCGGATGCAGCATCTGCCAGCTGGCATGCAGCCTTGCGTTCACCGGCGGATTCAACCCCAGGCGTGCCAGGCTGGATATCCGCCACAAAAGGGAACACCTGTATCATCTGCCTGTGGTGTGCAGCCAGTGTGAAAATGCCTACTGCATGCAGGCATGCCCGGTGGGGGCCATCACGCGGACCACACAGGGGGTGGTGCAGATTGATGCGGAACAATGCATTGGATGTGCCCTGTGCGTCCAGTACTGCCCCGTGGACATGGTACACCTGGATCCTGATACAAAAAAGGCGATAAAATGCGAACTGTGTCAGGGAGCGCCAGCCTGCGTGGCAGCCTGCCCGGCAGGGGCCCTGGAATTTGTTTCAAACCCTCTCAAGGAGCAGAATTCCCATGACTGATGCCTATGCAGATACCTTCCTGCACATTGACCTCTCCACCAACAGCAGCAAAACCCTGGCAGTGCCTGATTCCCTGAAACAACACTTTATCGGCGGCAAAGGATTCGGGGCAAAACTGCTGGCAGACGGGGTATCTTCGGGCACAGACCCCCTTGGTCCTGCAAACATGCTCATGTTCATGACAGGGCCCTTGACCGGCACATCAGCCCCTGCCATGCGGGGGTGTGTTGTGACCAAAAGCCCGCTGACCAATCTGTTTCTGGACTCCTATTTCGGGGGCAGTTTTGCACCGGAGATCAAATATGCGGGATATGACGGTATCATCATCACCGGCCGGGCCGCCAAACCGGTATATATCTGGATTGATGACGAAAAGGTGGAGATCCGGGATGCTGCCCATCTCTGGGGCCAGGATATCCTGGAAACCAACCGCCTTATCAAAGCGGAATGCAATGATGACACCATTAAAATCGCCAATATCGGACCGGCCGGAGAAAACCGGGTGCTGTTTGCCCTTATCGCCTGTGAATTCAATCGCCAGGCCGGCAGGGCCGGTGCCGGCGCGGTCATGGGATCCAAAAACCTCAAAGCGGTGGCAGTGCGCGGCACCCGGCTGGTAACGGTCCATGACCCGCACCGGTATAAACTGGCCTGTGAAAAAGCCCTTGGAGAACTGGCTGCCAGCCCGGATATCCAGACACTCAAACAGGGGGGCACAGCCGCATCCGTTGAATTTGCCAGTGAAACCGGACTTCTGCCGAACCTGAACTACCAGTTCGGCACCTTTGACAAAGCTGCTGCATTAGGAGACCAGGGTCAGCAAAAACACCTGTGGCTGGGCACCAACGCATGTATGGGGTGTCCCATCGGTTGCGCCAAAATCGGGGCGGTAAGGACCGGAAAATTCAAAGGCATGGTCACCGATATAGTGGAGTATGAATCTGCCGCCCTCATGGGATCCAACCTGGGGATATCCGATATCCGGGTCGTGGCCCATCTGGTAAAATTATGCGATCTGCTGGGGCTGGATACCATGTCCAGCGGCAGCCTCATCAGCTTTGCCATGGAAGCCTGCCAGAAAGGCCTGCTCTCCCCCCCGACCGGCATAGACCTGACCTTCGGCAATGTGGCGGCAGCAGAGTATCTGATCCGGGTCATGGCTTTTCAAAAGCCCGGTCTGGGACGGCTTCTGGCCAAAGGGGTGCGGGCTGCGGCCGAAGAAATCGGGGGCAGTGCAGCTGATCTGGCCCTGCATACCAAAGGCCTGGAAACCCCTGCCTGGGGTCCCCGGGGGATGTCCGGCATGGGGCTGGCCTATATGACAGGAGACCGGGGCGGTTGCCACCAGCGGGGATTCACTGTACCCTACGAATTGGCCGGCGAATGGGAAGGCAGAAAGATCGATCCTTTGTCTCCGGAAGGAAAGGCAGAGATGGTGATTGCACTGCAGAATTACTCCGCCGGCACCGACACCCTGGTGAA
>JAWOEP010000437.1:0-5318 GCA_046482705.1 Desulfotignum sp. | reverse complement strand
CCACGATCTGGATGGCTTCTTCCACCGCATAATTATCCCATTCATTCACTGAGTAAACCAGGTCGTCACGGTCAAGGTCGTTGCCCGCTGAATTGAGTTCAAATTCATTCTCAGCAGTATCCGGAACACGCTTGACACATACCAAAATCTCCATGTATTACCTCCTTTTCTTGTGTGGGCAGGACCTGTTTTCGGTACCTGCCGTCTGCTTTTCTTTTTTTACATCATTATCGTAAATGCCGGGCAATGAGTTCTGTAAAATCCAGTGCTTCCATTTCCCCTTCCTTTCCGGCAACCTTGATGGCATCCTGGATGTTTACCAGGCAGAAGGGACAAGCCGTGACAATAACATCGGCACCGGCCTCGGCTGCCATGTTCACCCGCAGCACCCCCATGCGGGTGTCTTCTTCCGGTTCATAAAACAGCATGAGACCGCCGCCGCCGCAGCAGAATGACCGGTCCCGGCTTTTTTCCAGCTCCACCCGGGTGAGTCCGTCAATGGTATCCAGGGCCTGCCTGGGATCTTCATACACCCCGTTGTGCCGTCCAAGGTAGCAGGGATCATGGTAGACATACACCTTGTCCGGATCTAGGCAGGGCTTGAGGGACAATGCACCGCTGGTGATCTTTTCCGCCACCACCTGGCTGATGTGCCGCACCGGGGGCAGGCCGGTATAATCATTTTTCAATGCATTATACGCATGGGGGTCGGCTGTGACAATCTGTTTTACACCGGTATCCAGGATGGCCTGGGTGTTCTGTTCCTTTAAATCCTGATAGAGCATTTCCTCACCGAACCTGAGCACTTCATTGCCGCTGTCCTTTTCCTCCTTGCCCAGAATACCGAAATCCACCCCTGCGCGCTGGAGTATAACCGCGGTGTGCCGGGCGATCTCCTGGATATTGTCATCATAGGAGGTGATACTGTCCACAAAATACAGGGTGTCTGCCTTGTCTTTGGCCAGATGCTTGATGGTGTATGCTTCCTTGAATTCCTTTTCCAAAGCCCAGTCCGCCCGTTTTTTCTCCATCTTTCCATAGGGATTGCCACGTTTTTCAAGGGCTTTCAACGGTTTCTGCAAAGACTGGGGGACCATGCCCTCATCCACCATTCCCCGGCGCAGATCCACCATCTTGTCAATATATTCAATGGCAAGGGGGCATTCTTCCTCACAGGCACCACAGGTGGTGCAGGACCAGATCTCATCCTCGGTATATATATCTTCCACCAGCATTTTGCTTTTATAAATTTCACCGGACAAAGGATAATTTTTAAATATCAGGTCCCTGGCCTTTATGCTGATAAACCGCGGTGAAAGCGGTCGGCCCACGGCATTGGCCGGACACTGGTCGGAACATCTGCCGCAGTCTGCACACGAATAAAAATCCAGCATGTGCTTCCAGGTAAAATCTTCCAGTTTTTTCACCCCGAAAGAGTCCAGGTCATCCAGCTGTTCCGCTGTTACCCCGTAACGCACCGGTTTGATTTTTCCTTTGTCCAGACCCATGAAAAATACGTTGAAAATGGATGTGATCACATGAAAATGTTTGCCCAGGGGCAGAAAGCACAGAAAAAAGAAAAAGGTCACATCATGCAGAAAATAAGAGAAAATGTGCAGTCCCTGAAGAAACGCAAAGGAAGCCCCGGAAAGCATATGCTTAAACATCCACACCAGGGTAAGGGGGGCCACAAAATGCGCCTCACCGGTCTCCTGTAACGAATAGGCCAGTTCAGAGGCCTCGAACAGGCTTTCAGAAATCATCAATGTGGCAATAATTCCCAGTACAAAAATTGCTTCCGCCGTATGGTCCTTGCCGTATTTTTCCGGCACTGCGTAACGGGCCGGTTTAAAAAAACCCCGGCGGACAGCTGCTATGATGCAGGCGATGAGCACAAAGGTGGCAGCATAATCCTTTAAAAAATTATAAACAACCCCCACCCAGCCGCCGAATCCCGGCATAACAAATCCCTCGGAAAATCCGATGATCACCAGGGAAACAGAACGGATGGACAGAATCAGAAAGCCGGCAAAAATAATAATGTGCAGAACCCCTGCCAGCATATACCGTGGCTGCTTAATCTGGCCCAGCCAGATGACAAACAGTTTTTGGATCCGCCGGCCAATGTGGTCAAACCGGTAATCCGGCGCAGCCCTTACCAGAGGTGCCAGGCGCCTGGCCATGATATAGGCGAATAATCCAACCCCAACCACAGGCAGGATAAAAGACAGGATTGCTGCCGGAAATATCCCGAAAAATTCAAAACTTGCCGGACCGATAATCGAAGACATATAGTGTTACCTCCAGAAAATATATTTTTTTGCAGTTTATGAACAAAGGCTCAATGAGCTTTAATAAAGATGGCGACCCCCGTCAAGCAAAAAGCCCGATGCAAAATCATTTAAAAAATGTATGCCATTTAGACACTGTACGCTGTTTATTCTCCCCTGACCCCGTTGAGATACAGATCCACCAGGGGATCTGCCATGGCCACAAGGTCATACCGGCCGTCGGCCGACACCCAGGTGGAAATAACCCCTTCCACCGCCCCCAGGATAAAGCGCTTTACAAGCCCCACAAAAAGATCCTGGCGCATGGAGCCTTCAATCTGCCCCTGCTCGATAATATCCGACAGCAGATCCAGGTACATTTTGGAAATATCTTTGATCTGGGACTGGATATCCCGCAGATACCGGACTTCGGACTGAAAAATAACCGCCATGTTCTTATCGTTCTGGAACTCCTGTAAATGACAGTGTATGAGGTTTCTGAGTTTTTCTTCCGCATTTTTGCCCCGGGCCACGGCTGTGTTCATTTTTTCAAACACCACAGCGGTCTTATAACTGATGAACTGGTAAAGGATATCATCCTTGTTTTTAAAATACAGATACAGGGTGCCGTCAGCCACCCCGGCCCGGGAAGCGATCTGGGAAATGGTGGCCTTGTAGAACCCGAACCGGGCAAAAACATCCCCTGCACTGGTGAGGATCTTGTGGTATTTTTCCGATTTGTTTTTTTGCAAGCCGTTTCCGCCTTTTCCTAATAAAATGAACAATAATTCATTATCTAACATTAGTTTTTTGGAAAAGTCAAGCAGATATTTGTCAAGAAACTATCTGATAGTTTTTAATTTTAACGTTATTTTACAAATAGTTATATTATCATTCTAATTTTAAATTACCTTTCAAAAGAATAGATTCTAAAAATTTTTTTTCATGAATATATATTCATTCCTTAATAGTTCTTGCTTTTGACAGGTGTTCATGAAAAAATTATAGTAATTTTCAACAGCAAAATATCATACGGGAGAAAAACCATGGCACAACATTATTCTGGAGATTTCCAGGCAGCCCTTGATTTTGGCAGGCCCCCCAATGTAAAAAAGCTGTTCCCCAATTCCAAGGCATTGATTGTCAGCGGCAGGTACATTGACCAGGCCATGCTGAAAAAAGGCGGCTGCATGACCATTGCCGCCAACGGCAGAAACGCTTTTGTCATCAGGGGTGCCCTGCGTGCGGCCCAGAAAGCCAATGCCGCCATCATCGTTGAAATCGCCCGGTCAGAAGGAGGCAAAGATGCCTATTGTGCCGTTAACCTGTGGAATATTGCCCGGCAGACAGATGCTTTCATGAATGAACTGGGCATCACCATACCGGTGGCCATCCATGCAGACCATTTCGGGATCAAAAAACAGGAAGATATTGCACCTGCAAAAATTGAAATCCCCTCCCTGTTCGATGCCGGCGTCACCTCCATTGCCATTGACGCCTCCCACATGCCCGATGACCAGAACCTGCTGGCCAATATTGAACTGTTTCCCTTTGTACCGGGCTGGGCCGGCCTTGAAACAGAGGTGGGAGAAATCAAAGGAAAACTGGGATTATCCACTGCACAGGAAGCCTTGTTCCTGATCCAGGGCCTTAATGCCCACGGTATTTTTCCAGACTGGATCGCCCTGAACAACGGCACCACCCACGGCATAGAGCAAAGTGATGCCGGTATCAATGTGCCGCTAACAGCCCGGATCCATGATGCCCTTGCGCCTTACAAGATCTCCGGAGCACAGCACGGCACCTCGGGCAACAGTTCGGAACGGCTCCGGGAGATTGCCGCAAAAACAAGAACCACCAAAGCCAATGTTGCCACTGCCCTGCAGATGATTTCCTGGGGGGTGGAGGTCAATGATTATGGCAATGCCATTCTGGACTCTGACGGCAATTTCATCAAACAGCCGGACAAAGGGGTTGATGAAAACATGTGGCAACAGATGCTGGCCTATGCAAAAGCCCAAAATCTTACCGGCGGCAACTTTAAAAAGCTCAATGCCCCCTTTGAAAACCGTTTCCTGGCCCAGCCCGCAGATATCCGGACCCGGATGGCAGAAGGTGTGGAAGCCTTTGTTTACACCCTGCTCACCAAGGTATTCAATGCAGCTGATACTGCTGATATTGTCATGGACCATATTCTTGAAACCCGGTCCCATGACCCGGGGGGCAAAGCCGAAACCATTGAATCCCCGAAGGAATGGACCCGGGAAAAAATCCGGGAAAAAGCCGCTGACATCAGTTCAGACAAAGGGCCTGAGGGGGATTTTGACGATTGAAAAAAAAACTAAAGGTTTAATTTTCCCTTACCGATACTGTGGTTAAGGAGAAAATTATTATATGCAGATACCCTCTTATCAGATACAGAATGTATTAAAGGTGTATTCCAGGCAGTTGAGCCAGGGGAAAATCCTCAGCAAAAATAAGTTCAACAACGCCCATAATATATCTGCCGACAATGTCACAATTTCCTCCGAAGGCAAACGCCAGGCCATCATTGACAAAGTTGCTGCCAATATTGTGGAAAAAATCATCACAGAGGGTCCCAGGGAAAAAAGCGAAGAACAGATTGCCAGCCAGGTTGAAAAAGAACTCGGCAAAAAATTCAACTATGACCGGGACAAAAACCAGTTCACCTATACCGCAGTGGACAGCCACAACAACAGGGTGAGCCATACCCTGTCAGTGGAAGATTCAAAGTTTGTGGTAAACAGAATGACAGAGCTGGCACGTCAGGTTGCTGATAACAACATGACGTCTTAAAGGAGGTATATATCATGAAAATATCCAACCATAATAATATTATTGCCCAATATGCCAGCAAGGCAATACCAGCTGCTGTTCCGGCCAAAACCGGCAGACAGGCAGATGAGCTGCAACCAGATACTATCCAGTTATCTGACACAACCTTAGATCTCCAGAAAATCACCCAGGCCATGGAAACAGAACCGGCAGACAGAGCACAGCAGGTATCTGACCTGAAGGACCAGGTCC
>JAWOEP010000429.1:0-2587 GCA_046482705.1 Desulfotignum sp. | reverse complement strand
TGCCGGCGGACATAGTCCGGTTTCCAGAAAATCAATTTTACACATGGCATAATGCCGGCATTGGGATGACATGCTGCGGATCTCTTCGGTGATATGTTCCAATGGTTTCATAAAAATACCTGCCTGTTTATTTTCAATTTATCCTTCACACGTTTTCTTTTTCCAGCAGATGATAATATTCTCCCCTGGTTTTGACCAGGGCTGTGTGGCTTCCCTGTTCCCGGATCCGGCCCTGCCTGAGCAGCATGATATGGCCGCACTGCCGGATGGTGGACAGGCGGTGGGCGATGATAATGGACATCCGGCCGTGCATGAGCCGGTTCATGGCTTCATGTACGGCTTGTTCAGATCCGGAATCCATGTAGGAGGTGGCCTCGTCGAAGATGATCAGGTCCGGATCGCAGGCAAAAGCCCTGGCAATACACACCAGCTGCTTTTCCCCGGCGGACAGCGGACGTCCCCCTTCTTTCAACAGGGTGTCGGGTCCTTTGAATCTGTTATACAGAAAATGGCAGTTGGCCTGTTCCAGCACTTTTTTCAGGGCAGTGGCGTTCAACGGTTTTTCCGGGGGACAGACGTTGTCTCTGACAGTGCCGGAAAAAAGGATGGGATCCTGCATGACCAGGGCGGTTTTTTTCCGGATATCCGTGATGTTGATGGCATCCATGGCTTGGTTGTTGATCAGGATACGGCCGGCATCCTGCCGGTAGAACCCGGTGATCAGGTTGATGATGGAGGTTTTGCCGGAACCTGTCTGGCCGACAATGCCGATGGATTCTCCTTTTTTCAAAGAAAAACAGATGTCTTTGAGCACGGGTGTGTCTTCATCATAGGAGAAATCCACATGGTCAAAGGCCAGGCGGTCAATGGTATCAAGCCGGGTTCTTTTTTGGGTGATGCGTTGAAGGTCCCGGGGTTTTTCCAAAACTGTGATGATACGTTCGGCAGATGCCAGGGCATTCTGGAGCAGGTTGAATTTTTCCGACAGCTCCCGCAGGGGCCTGAAAAACAGTTTCATATAGGTGAGAAAGGCCACCAGCTCACCAATGGTCATCTGATTGGATGTCACCTTGAAACTGCCGGCCCACAAAATGATGGCCGTGCTGATGATGCCCAGGAATCCGATAAAAGGCATGAACACCGCAAAAATTTTTATCTGGAACATGGCAGCGGTATAGTGGGCCTCATTGAGCTGCCTGAAACGGTTGATAAAAGTATCTTTGCTGCCGGTGGTCTGGATAATCCGGATGCCGGAAATACCTTCGGAAAAGCTGTGGTTGATTTCCCCTATTTTCTGGCGGATGGTCCGAAAGACATTGCGCACCCGCCTGGAAAAACCGGTCACACTCACCAGGATCACCGGCACCAGCAAAAACAGGTAAAAGGCCAGGCCGGGATTGAGCCTGGCCAGCATCACAAAAATGGCGGTCATGAGCACCAGGTCTTTGAAGATGAACACCAGTACACTGGTGAACATCTCGTTCATGTTCTCGATATCTCCGGCCACCCGGGCCACCAGACGGCCGGAGGCGTTTTTGTCATAATAGGACACCGGCAGACCGGTCATATGGGAAAACAGGGCGCACCGCAGATGCAGAATGATCTTCTGGCCGCTGTATTCCATGAACAGGGTCTGGCCGAAATCAATCACAAAGGCTGCCAGGATCACCAGGCCGAAAAACACGGCAAATTCTTTGAATTCTGTCATGGGGTATCCGAGAAAAGAAGCACCGGACCCATTTTCTGATCCCAGGATAAATCCGTCCAGGCCTTTTTGAATGAGCAGGGGAATGGACAGTTCAAAGAAAATGCCTGCAAATACCAGCAGGGTGGAGCAGGTGAGCATCCAGGCATAGGGCCGGATATAGGGCCACAAAGCTTTTGCCAGCACCAGATCTGCCAGTCGGATTTCCTTTTCTTCCAGTTTCATGGTGTTTCCTCAAACTGCTGGACTTCAAATGCATGGCGGTAATAACGGCTGGTGTTGAGCAGCTCGGCATGGGATCCGCTTGCCTGGATACGGCCGTTTTCCAGGATATATATCCTGTCGCAGTCAGCCAGGGCCGACAGACGGTGGGAGATGATGATGCAGGTGCTGCCCTTGGTAAGGCGGGTGATGCCGCCAATGATTTTGTGGGCCGTCTGGGTATCCAGCTGGCTCACCGGGTCATCCAGGATCAGAACCGGTTTTTGCTCCACCAGTGCCCGGGCCAGGGCCAGCCGCTGTTTCTGGCCCCCGGACAGGGTAACGCCCCGCTCTCCCACCCGGGTATCCAGTCCTTGGGGCATGGCAGCAATGGTGTCGGTCAGATCACAGGTATGGATCACCCGGTCCAGGTTCCGGGAATTGAGGTGCCGTCCCATGAGAATATTGTCTTAATGAGAAATTCAACCCGGAAACCGTGTTTCTCGATATCGCGCATTTCAAGGTAACCAAATTTCTGGGGGTGCCCACCGTGTTCAGAGCACTGCTCAAGGTGCCCAGGGCCCTGCGGGGAGATCTGTCTTCTCTGCGGGTCTGCGCCGGCGGCGGGGGGTCTTCATAGTGGGTACGCATATAAGGAAGGTCCGTCTGGATGCTTGCATG
>JAWOEP010000379.1:0-2765 GCA_046482705.1 Desulfotignum sp. | reverse complement strand
GGCCACCTTTGTGACCATCAGTCTGGAAAAAATTTTTGACCCGCGTTTAAGGAAAACAGTGTGACAATACAGATAAAAAATCTGACCATCAGTTACCAGGACCATGACCATGCGCTTCTGGCCCTGGACCGCCTGGACCTGTCACTGCATCCGGGAAAGATTACCGCCCTGGTGGGAGAATCCGGCTCCGGAAAGACCACTCTGGGAAAGGCGGTAATGGGACTTTTGCCGGAAAATGCCCGGACAAAAGGCAGTATTTCACTGGGCGGAAAACAGATCCCGGGTCTGGATGAACCATCCTTGAATCAGCTGCGCTGGTCACAGGTTGCCATGGTGTTTCAGAACGGGGCAGCCAGCCTCAATCCGGTGCACTGCCTGCTGGATCAGGTGGCGGAACCGCTGATCCAGAAAGGCATTGTGCGCAAAAAAGCAATGGCCGCAGCCCGGGACCTGCTGGGCCGCATGGGAATAGATGCAGACCAGGCCGGACGGTATCCCCATGAACTCAGCGGCGGCCAGGTCCAGCGGGGCCTGCTGGCCATGTCCCTTATTCTTGATCCACCGGTACTGATTTTGGATGAACCCACAGCTGCCCTGGATGCCATGACCAAAGTTTTTATCACCAAAGTGATCCAGGATCTTAGAAATGCCGGCAAAACCATTCTGCTCATCACCCATGATCTGGATCTGGCCCGGAACCTGGCAGATGCCATTGCAGTGCTCTATCTGGGCCGGATCATGGAATACCTGCCCGGAACCGACCTGGTTGACAGGCCCTGTCATCCCTATACCCTGGCCCTGGTCCGGGCCTTTCCCTTCATGGACGGCATGCGGGATCTGGGGGGGATAAGGGGGGACGCATTCTACCGCATGGTGCATGCCCATGCCCGGGAAAACGGCCGGACACATGAGCATGTCCATGTGGCAGCACCGGATGCGGTGCACCAGGGCGGGCACGCCCCGCCCCAGGGGTGTCTTTTCCAGCCCAGGTGCACCCAGGCTGTTGCGGCATGCAGCATTGGCGACATCGGTTTTACCACCTGTGACACCCACCAGGTGCGCTGCATCAGGGGGGGGATTGCCAAAATACTGTCCTTTGAAAAGGTGGCCAAAAGCTTTGGCAAGGTAAAGGCCCTGGCCCCCACAGATCTGACACTTATGGCAGGCGAGGTGTTCTGCCTGGTGGGGGAAACAGGCTCCGGCAAGACCACCCTGGCCGCCATCGCATCCGGGGCGGCTGCACCGGACCAGGGCCGGCGCATATTCCAGGATCGGGACATGGATGCATGGATGAAAACCGATTTTGGCTCCCTGGCACGGAAAATCGGGATGATTTATCAGAACCCGGCGGAGTCGGTGAGTCACAGGTTCACGGTTTTCGACATTGTGGCCGAGCCCCTGCGCATCCAGAAACAGGAGATCGACCCTGAAAAAATGCGCACCAGGGTTCTGGCAGCTCTGGCAGATGTCCGGCTTTCCACAGCACCGGAATTTTTAAAAAGATATCCCCATGAACTGAACATGGGGGCAATTCAGCGGGTCTGCATTGCCCGGGCCCTGGTGCATGGGCCTGATCTGCTCATTGCAGACGAGCCCACATCCTCTCTGGATCCCAGTGTCCAGGCCAAGGTGCTCAAAATGCTGCTGGGGCTGCAGATTGAAAAGGGGCTGACCATGCTCTTTGTCACCCATGATATCGGTCTGGCCCGGAAGGTGGCCGACCGCATCGGTGTGATGGCCAACGGCACCATCATTGAAACAGGTCCGGCCGCCAGGATTATCAACCACCCAAAACAGGCCTCCACAAAAATGCTCATCAACAGTGCCAGGGGACTGGACACCCGGTCCCCGGCATCCAGTCCAGATTTTGAAAAGGAAAACATATGTCGGTCTTAGTATCTACACCGGTTTTCAGTGATATTGATGCAGCCGGTTTTGCTGCAGAATTTTTCGGGATTTCAGGCAGTGTGACCCCCCTGCCCGGTGAGCGGGATCAGAATTTTCTGGTGACCACAAAAAACGGCAGATCCTATGTATTGAAAATTGCCAATGCTGTAGAAGACAGATCCATTCTGGAGGCCCAGCACCGGGCCATGGATTTTTTAGGAAAACATGTGTCTTTTTGTCCAGAAACCATGCCTGCACAAAGCGGTGACTATCTGGTACCGGTACGTTCCGAAAAGACCGGCACCCACCTGGTGCGCCTGGTATCCTATATTCAGGGTACGCCCATGGGACTGGTCAAACGCAGAGCACCTGAACTGTTCATGGATCTGGGCCGCAGCCTGGCCCGCATGGACAAGGCCCTGGCCGGGTTCTCCCATCCTGCTGTGCACAGAGATTTCCACTGGGACCTGGCCAATGCAGCAGGGGTGGTAAACCAGTATATATCCCATGTGACAGACACCCACCTGCGTGATCTCATACAACAGTGCACCCGGGAGTTTGAGAACACCACACGTTCCCTGCTGCAAAGCCTGCGCAAAAGTGTGATCCACAATGATGCAAACGATTACAATGTACTGGCAGGCGGCGGCACTGACCTGTATTCCAAAAATCAGTCCGTGACAGGCATTATCGATTTCGGGGATATGGTATACAGCCATACGGTGTGTGATCCTGCCATTGCAGCAGCCTATGCTGTGCTGGATATGCCCGACCCCCTGCACACGGCAGCTCAGGTTATCAAAGGATGGACTCGCCCTCGTCCATGCCCTCCACGGGCTGGACGGTGTAGGCCAGGTACATGCCGCCCTGCAGGTCCA
>JAWOEP010000278.1:0-3676 GCA_046482705.1 Desulfotignum sp. | reverse complement strand
GGGGCATGGCAATGGTATCGGTTCTGGTCAGCACCACAGGGATGTCACCGGAATACCCCACTGCGCCATAGCCTTCCAGTTCAAATATTTCCCCGTTTTCAGCGGCCGCAATTGCGGTGAGTATCTGTTTGTTGATATAGGCGATGGCAATCCCCGCAGGGTTGGTGGTTATGGTTTTGTATCATCCGGGCCGGGCAGAACAAACTCTAAGTATATTGCCGGGTCTGTGTCAAGTATTTCCTGATCCTTTGTGTAAAATCCATTTGTCTTGATTTGGAATCCATTTGTAAATGCTGATGTAAAAATTGACGGCTGCCGTGTCAAAAGGGTGACAAAATAGGGAAGTTGTTGGATTTTAGATTTTAGCTGTTAGCTTTTAGCTCTTAGCTGTTAGCCGGCAGTAACCAGTAGATAAGGTTTTTGGCATATAAATTGCTTTTATCTTGCATGGGACATGGGACAGGTTTTGATGGGACAGGGTTTTCCCGGGGGGTTGTATGCAGCGGGGAGCCCGACTTGACAGTGATGGAGAGGAAAAAAATGGGTGATTCACGGATTTTCGGCTATACATCAAAAATGATTGCAAAGGCAATGGATGTTTCAGCCAAACGGCACAACCTGATTGCCGGCAATATAGCCAATATGGATACCATAGGCTACAAACCCAGGGACCTTGATTTCAACGACACCCTTGACCGGGCGATGAAAGGCAGAGAACCCGACTATATAGATAAAACCCATCCAGAACATCTGCCTGCCGATGGAGAGGATGCCTTTGTCATGAAAGGGGAAAACAGTGAAGATGTTGATATTTATCACCTGGATTCCGTGAATATCGACACGGAAATGATGCACCTTATGGAAAACAACATCAAATACCGGACAGCAGTGGAATTGAAATTGCGAAAATCAGGTCTGATGAAGACCGCCATAGAAGAAGGCGGCAGATAAAATCCCGCATGCGTGATCCTGCTGACATGCATTTAGGTATTGCCCAATCTCTGTGCTGCAGGTATAGTAACAGTATTAAATTGTTATTATTGCATAAAAGGGATTGGATCAATGTGTTTAGCCGTACCCTCAAAAATAATTGATATCCAGGACAGCCTTGCCAGAGTTGATGTGGACGGGGTGGTCAGAGAAGCCAGCCTGCTTATTCTGGATGACGTGAAAATCGGTGATTATGTCATCGTACATGCCGGGTTTGCCATCAGCAAACTGGATGAACAGGCCGCGCTCCAGACCCTGGCGGACATGCGCAGTATGCTGGCAGCCGACAGTGCCCGGGACGGGGCATCTGCCGCAGATGTATGAATTCCCGTTGCATCGCCAGCCGGCTTGATATCAGCGGGGTGGTCCAGGGTGTGGGTTTCAGGCCTTTTTTGTTCGCCCTTGCACAAAAGCACGCAATAAACGGAGAGGTTTCCAATACTGCCGGCGGGGTCCTGGCCCGGGTGGAAGGCACTTCCGCCAGCCTGGACGAATTTGTGCACGAGATAACCGCCAATCCCCCTGTTCTGGCCCGGGTGGATGAAATCCGGGCAACACCCGTACCTGTCACAGGGTTCACGGATTTTCACATCCTCCCCAGCCGTGCATCCGAAAGCCGGGCCACCCTGATATCACCTGATGTCTGTGTGTGTGCCGACTGCCTGAAGGAAATGCGTGACCCCGGGGACCGAAGGTTTGGGTATCCTTTCATCAACTGCACCAATTGCGGGCCCAGGTTCACCATCATCAACGACATTCCCTATGACCGGCCCAACACCTCCATGAAGGATTTTGTCATGTGTCCGGACTGCCGGGCCGAGTATGAAAATCCGGCAGACCGCCGCTTCCATGCCCAGCCCAATGCCTGTCCTGTGTGCGGTCCCCATGTGGTTTTAACCGACAACCAGGGCCGGCAGGCAGCAGGGCCGGACAATGCCCTTGCCATGGCCGCGGATTTGCTCAAAAAAGGCCATATCCTGGCCGTCAAGGGCCTGGGCGGGTTCCATCTGGCTGCAGATGCGGCCAATGACCGGGCTGTGCAGCTGCTGCGGCAGCGCAAACACAGGCCCCACAAACCCTTTGCCCTCATGGCCGGCTCTGTTTCCGTGCTTGGTGACCATGTGCAAATGTCTGAGGTTGAAAAAAACCTGCTCCAAAGTTATCACCGGCCCATTGTGCTGGCTGACAAACATCTGCAGCAATCCTGTGCAGCCCTGTCACCGGCCCTGGCACCGAACAATACCTGTCTTGGCATCATGCTGCCCTATACCCCGCTGCATTATCTGATTTTTGACACCGGTCCGGATATTCTGGTGATGACCTCGGGAAACCGGTCTGGTGAACCCCTGTCTGTTGACAACCAGGATGCCCTGGAGGCGTTTTCCCATATTGCCGATTATTTTCTGCTGCACAACCGCGATATTTATTTCAGGGCAGATGATTCCATTGTCCGGTTTCAGGCACAAAAACCCCGGTTTATCCGGCGGTCCCGGGGATATGCACCGCTTCCGGTGCAATTGCATTCCTCTTTGCCGTCTGTTCTCGGCTGCGGGGCAGGGCTGAAAAACACCATCTGCCTCACCCGGGGAAACCAGGCGTTTTTAAGCCAGCACATCGGGGATATGGAAAACCTGAAGACGTCTGAATTCTATGCCCGCACCATTGACCATTTTGCAAAAATTCTGGATATCACGCCTCTGGCAGTGGCCCATGACCTGCACCCCGGTTACATGAGCACTGTATTTGCAGAACAGTATGCTGCTGGAAATACCCTGGAAATACGCGGGAAAACTGTTGCAAACCGTGATATCCCTGCTTTTGGTGTTGGGACCGGAAACCGGATTCCCCTGGTGGGGGTGCAGCACCACCATGCCCATGCCGTATCCTGCATGGCGGAAAACCATCTGGATGAGCCGGTTATCGCCATTACCCTGGACGGCACCGGATACGGCACTGACGGCCGTATCTGGGGCGGGGAAATTCTTGCGGCCACCTGTGAAACCTTTCAGCGCAAAGCCCATCTGACTTATGTGCCCATGCCCGGCGGGGATGCTGCCGTGCTGGAGCCCTGGCGCATGGCTGCCGCTGTTTTGTATACCGCCATGGGCAAAACCTTTCTGGATCTGGACATCCCCTATATCCGGCAGATGGACAGAGAAAAACTGGCATTTGTCTGTCAGATGATGGAAAAGCAGATCAATTGTCCGAAAACATCCAGCTGCGGCCGGCTGTTTGATGCCGCGGCTTCTCTGCTGTGCATCCGGCATACCATTTCCCATGAAAGCCAGGCAGCCATGGAGCTGGAGGCAAAGGCTCTGGAAAATACCGGCAGCAAATCAGCTGATCCCTATGCTTTCGGCCTGGACCGGGCCATGCCCGGAACAGATGGTCCTGCATACACCATAGACATGATGCCCTGTGTACGGGACATGGTGGCGGATATTACCGAACAGGTCCCGACGCCTGTCATCAGCAGACGGTTTCATCAGACCATTGTGGCCGCCTTTGCAGAGGCAGCACAAAAAACCGCCTGTGCAGAAGGGCTGGACAAGGTGGTTTTGTCCGGAGGTGTGTTTCACAATGACATTATTCTCACCAAAATGATCCAGGCCCTGGAAGAAAAAGATCTGGCCGTTTTTACCCATTCTCTTGTGCCCACGGGGGATGGCGGGATCTCTTTGGGCCA
>JAWOEP010000179.1:0-5706 GCA_046482705.1 Desulfotignum sp. | reverse complement strand
CGTCCTCCACCGTGACGCCGGCCTCGCGGAGCGCGTCCATGAGGTCGTACAGGGCGTCGCCCGCGGCGGCGACCTCGACGGCCGTCGAGCCGCGCCCGTCGCTAAAGTCCGGATATACAGTTGAACAGGGTGGTTTTCCCGGCACCGTTGGGTCCGATCACGGAAAATATCTCCCCCTGTGCCATGGAAAAACTGATATCCTGCAATGCCTTGATGCCGCCAAAAGAAATGAACAGGTTGGAAATGGTCAGGAAATCCGAAATCATAAACACACAGGCTCCACGTATCAGGGTTGCAGCCACCCTGGTGCCGGCATCTTTTGGCAGCAGGGTGGCATCAGGGTCAATCCAGGGTAATCCAGTCAGTGAGTCTTTCTGCTTTGCCGTCTTTCAGGCATTTGACCAGAAAGGTCTGGCGGGTGCCCTGGCGGCTGTACATGTCTTCCGGATCAAAAGGCTTGAAATTGACTTCCGGCCCCACACCCTTGAATCCTTTTATTTTCTCCATTTCCGCCACAAATTTTTCCCGGGTCAGGTCAGGTCCCGCACTTTTCAACGCCTCAACCATGGGTTCGATAAAAATAATGCCGGCCGCATAAAACATACCCCAGCGCTCCTCTTTGGCGGCGAACTGCTCGAACACCTCTTTTTTATACTGCTGCATTCCGGGATGATCCGAATCCGGCAGCTCTCCGAAAGTGGCACAGATCACCCCTTCCCACAGCCCCTTGGAAATATGGGTCATGAGGGGGAAATCCGAACAGGTGCTGGTACTCATGAACTGAGGGGCAAAATTCATGGCCTTGGCCGTACCCACGATGCGCACTGCATGGCTCACCGTGGTCCACAGCAGCACCATGTCGGCATCTGATTTTCGCAACTGCATCACATGGGGCTTCATGTCTGAATCGCTTTTTTCCACCGGCACCCTCGCCACCACTTCCATGCCATGGCGGGCCAGTTCTTCTATGGCGCCCCGCAGCCCGTTTTTCCCGTACTCATCATTAAGGTAAGCCACGGCCACCTTTTTTTTGCCCATCTCCTCCACCGCATACCGGACCAGGGCCCGGGCTTCGTTATAATAAAGGGGATAGACCGCAAACAGGTACTTGTGCGGCGGAGACACCCAGTGCAGAGATCCGGCTGCCGGTCCCACCCAGGGAATTTTTCTTTCCATGAGATAATCCTTCACCGCCAGGCCCGGGGAGGTGCCCACTCCGGAAGCCCAGGCAAATATGCCCGTGCCCTCCTGGAGATCCTTGACCCCGGCCAGGGTTTTGGCCGGGTTGTACCCGTCATCAAACATATGGTACACGATTTTGCGGCCATGAATCCCGCCGGTTTCATTGATCCATTTGAAATAATCCCCGGTGCCCCGGGCCACCGATCCCCATGCGGCGGCCGGACCGGTCTGGGGCCCCCACTGGCCGATGTGAATTTCAGTGTCGGTCACCCCTTCCTCGCTCCAGGCCAATGACACAGACACCAGCAGAAACACCATACACCCGAACAACACCATCAAACCCTTTTTCATGACTTCCTCCTTTTGTTGATTATCAGGCCCGGCTGGCTGCCATAACCGGCAAAGAACCGAACCCGGCCCCAATCAATATGCTTACACTTTTTTCACGTAATGCCTGGCAAACAGGCCGCTGGGTTTAAAACAGAGCACCAGCACAATGATGGCAAAGGCCACCACGGATTTGAATTCAATGGACACATATCCGCCGAACAGGTTTTCAATGATCCCCAGCAGATAGGCAGCTGCCACAGCCCCGGGCAGGGATGTCATGCCCCCCATGACTGCGGCGGCAAACCCCTTGAGCATGGGATCCCACATCATGAAAGGATGCATGATCACCGGAGATATCAACAACCCGGCCACAGCCCCCACCACTGATGATATCGCCCAGGTCATCATCATGATCCGGTTGGTGCGAACCCCCACAATTTTTGCTGCCACTGCATTCTGCTGTGTGGCTTTCATGGCCAGCCCCAGCCGGGTATATTTGAAAAAAAAGAACAGCAGGGTCATGAGAAGCAAAGCCGATACCAGGGTCAACACCTCGAGTTTGGCAATAAAGATATCGCCGATGATAAAACTGTCATAGGGACCGATGGGAAAGGGCATGGTTTTCTGCTCCGCCCCGAATTTCCAGGAAACCAGACCCAGCAGGACCATTTCCAGGCCGATGGTGATGACGATGGTGCCCAGAATGTTGGGGTTTTTGGCCCGCCGCAGCACGGCAAACTCCAGAAAGGCTCCCAGGCACGCGGCAAACACCAGGGCCAGGCAGAACGCCAGCCAGACCGGATAGCCGAATGTGGTGAGCAGCATCATGGTGATAAAGGAGGTTACCAGGGCCATCTCTCCCTGGGCAAAGTTGGGAACCTCGGATGTCTTGTAAATAATGACCATGGCCAACCCCATCAGGGCGTAGGAACTTCCCACCGCCACTCCGCTGACTACCATCTGCAAGAAATCAATCATACCCGCTCCTTTTTACACACACCATCCAGCCCCTGAAACCCAGCACCTAACGCCCAACACCCTACGCCGAAATAACAACAATAAGAAAACCCCGATACATTTCAAAACGGCCAGGTCCGCCAGTACCGTTTGGTTCTCAGCCATACCCCGTAAAGTCCCAGGGGCTCGAACAGCATAATGGCCACCATGATGGATCCGAACACGATATACTGGATATTGGACACCCCGGTAATGGAAAACCATGACCTGGAAAGGGTTTCCAACCAGTCTCCCAGAAAGGGGATGTTCAGGATATTTCTCAATTTCAGATCCAGCCAGCACAGCAGGCCGGCCCCCACAACAGGTCCCACCAGAGACCCCAGCCCGCCAACAACCACCATGGCCAGAAACATGATGGACATCATCAAAGTAAAGATTTCCGGTTCTATGAACCGAAGCACAAAGGCATAGAGACCGCCGCCGATGCCGGCGTAAAATGCGGACACGGCAAAGGCCAGGGTTTTGTAGAACACAATGTTCACACCCATGGTCTGGGCCGCAATATCCGCATCCCGGATGGCAATGAAGGCCCGGCCCACACGGGTTTTGATCAGGTTCCGCATGCCCAGCAGCAGGAGCACCGTTATGCTGATCAAAAGAAAATAAAACTGCCGGTCCGTGTCAACGGACCAGGGTCCGATAACCAGGTCCGGGGCATGAAGTCCTTCCCTGCCGCCGAAGATTGCCATGCGACCGATCACCTGGGTGATGGTCAGCCCGAATCCCAGTGTGGCAATGGACAGGTACGGGCCTTCCAGCCGCAGGGCAGGCAGGCCCAGCAGAAATCCGAACACAGCCGCCACCAGTCCGGCACAGGGCAGTGCCAGAAGAAAGGGGAAACCGGCTTTTGCCATGAGAATCACGGTGCCGTAGGCACCAATGGCAAAAAAGCCGGCATGGCCCAGGCTGATCTGGCCGGTATATCCCACCAGCAGGTTCAGGCCGGCTGCCACAATGATGTTGATGGCAATATAATTGGCCATATACACATAATAATTGCTGACGACAAAGGGAAATAACAAAAGTGTGACCAGAAGAACCACCAACCAGAAAAAAACCACCGGGGATGTGACAAGTTGAACATCTTCATAGTAGTCGCGCTTCATATCCATGGACAAAAACTCCCTGCTGGAAAAACAGCTGATTGTCAGATGCGTATTTCCAGTCATATTTGTTTATTCAGGTGACTGTCAAGATAAAAAAATCAACTGCCGGATAAAACATTCTGTTCTTCCATGAAAAATTATACATTTTTTATTGGTTCCATGAATATAAGTGCTTGACGAAACACTGCAGATATGGTTTAGCTGAATAAAAATTAATGGAGCCCTTAAAATGACTTGTGGCAAAACAGACAGATCCTATTTTTACTTCTGGTATTATTTTTACAGGAATCTGCCTGGGCTGCCATGAGATTGTCCCCCTAAACTCACAAGCCGCAGGCAAGAACCGCCTGCGGCTTTTTTGTTTCCAGCCAAAGGCGGCCTTTTTGATCTGCAAAAGGAAACCGCCATGACAAAAACATTCGACATTAATGTAAAAGCGTTCAAACCCCTCACCCCGCCGGCAAAGATGAAGCAGACGCTTCCTTTGTCTGATGATGCGGCCCGGACCGTTATCACCGGCCGCAGGGATGTGGCAGACATCATGACCGGCAAAGACCCGCGACTGCTGGTCATTGCCGGCCCCTGCTCCATCCACGACACCGAAGCGGCCCTGGAGTATGCCCGGAAAATGATGGACCTCCGCCGGAAGGTTGCAGACAAGATCAATCTGGTCATGCGGGTCTATTTTGAAAAACCCCGCACCACAGTGGGGTGGAAAGGCCTGATAAACGATCCGTATCTGGATGCCTCCCATAACGTGAACGCAGGTCTTGGAACCGCCAGAAAACTGCTCATTGACATCAATGACATGGGCCTGCCCACAGCCACGGAAATACTGGATCCCATCACGCCCCAGTATATTGCGGGCCTGCTCACCTGGGTGGCCATCGGTGCCAGGACCACGGAATCACAGACCCACAGGGAAATGGCCTCAGGGCTGTCCATGCCGGTGGGATTTAAAAACAGCACCGACGGCAGCTTTACTGCTGCAATCAATGCCATACAGGCTGCGGGCGCCCCCCAGCATTTTCTGGGCATCGATCCCCAAGGCCGGTCATCCATTGTTTCCACCACAGGCAATCCATTCTGCCATATTGTTCTGCGGGGGGGAAACACCCCCAACTATGACCCGGTTTCCGTGGGCAAGGCCCAGGCACTTCTCAGGGAAAGAAAACTCATCGACAGTATCATGATCGACTGCTCCCATGACAATTCCGGCCAGAAGTTCACGGGGCAGCCTTTTGTGTTCAAAAGTGCACTGGACCAGCGTCTGGACGGCAATCCCGGCATCGTGGGGTTGATGCTGGAAAGCAATCTGTTCGAGGGCAGCCAGAAATGTCCGGGGGATGGCTGTGCCCTCAGGTACGGGGTATCCATCACAGATGAGTGCATCTCCTGGGATACCACAACCAGCCTGATCAACTGCGCCCACAAGCGGCTGTAATCCGGTGTCTTTTCACTGCATGATCAGGGTTTTCACGGCCTGCATATACAGATCAAGGTCTTTTATGAATATATCATTGTGATTGGCACCGGGGATTTTCACCAGGGTTTTTTCCAGGGAAGGGCAGGCATCGAACAGGTCCTTTCCCTGGGAAAAGGAAATGAGCTGGTCAAGTTCCCCGTGGAGAACCAGCAAAGGACCGGACCAGTGTCTTATTTTTTCATGGTTTTCACATCCGGGTGTGGCATCAAACCCTGCTGATGCAGGATCAATGCCCAGTACGTTCAACAGTTTTTCGGTATGGCTGAACCCGCTTTCAACGATCAAAAAATCGACATCAGCAGGCCGTGCTGATGCCAGTTCAATGGCGGATGCACTGCCAAGGGATCTTCCCATGACACCCAGGCTGCCGGCAAATCCGTTTTTGTGCAGAAGCTTTTGCACAAAATCCAGAATGGTGTGGCAGTCCGCCATCATACGGGAAACAGTGGGCGTTCCTGTGGACCGGCCATACCCCCGATAGTCCACCACAAAAAAATTCATGCCCATCTGGTTGTACACCGGCCCGAGATCATCATAGTCGGAAACAATCTCCCCGTTGCCGTGGAAAAACAGGATATTGGGGGC
>JAWOEP010000017.1:0-3489 GCA_046482705.1 Desulfotignum sp. | reverse complement strand
TCAGGATAAGCTCCGAAAAGAACCGATGGGTTCCGTTGGTATGGCAAAGAACCCGCCGGGAAGTATACGGCAGGGGCCTGGTTGAAGACCACTACGGGAGCTTCTGGGCAATCTCTGTACTGTCTGAGGCTATCGTAACAGGAGCCGCAGTCGTATCGGATATCAAATACTTGGTATCCCCCCGTTTCATTATTTCGGGGTGGCGGATCCCGTGGATATCAGCAAAGAGCATTTCTGGCGAAACGGCCGGTATGATGACCGGGCCCTGGAAAAGGTGTACACTGGCGATGATATCCAGGCAAAAATGCGGGTGGATACCATTGTCAGGGCGCTGGACCGGTATGAACCTGAAAGGGACACCATCAGGGGGGTCGGGTTCTGTGTCACCATCCGGCACGCCCGGTTCATGGCGGACGCGTTCAACCGGCACGGCATTGCCTCGGCCGCGTATGTGTCGGATGTGGACCGGGACCGGTGCGATACGCTTCTGGCGGAGCTGAGATCCGGGCGGCTGGCGTTTTTGTTCACCGTGGACAAGTTCAGCGAAGGCGTGGATGTGCCGGAGATCAACATGGTGCTGTTTTTGCGGCCCACACAGAGCCTGACCGTGTTTCTCCAGCAGCTGGGCCGGGGGCTGCGCCATGCCCCGGAAAAAGAGTGTTTGACCGTGCTGGATTTTGTGGGACAGGTGCACCGGAAATACCGCATGGACCTCCGGCTGAAAGCCCTGCTGCCAAGGCACCGGTATGGCATTGACCGGGAAGTGGCGCAGAATTTCCCGCACCTGCCGGCCGGGTGTGCCATCCAGTTTGATCGGATATCCAAAGGGTATGTCCTGGATAACATCAGGGCCAACCTGCAGAATCTGGCGGCCCAGGTGCCGGAACGGCTCCAGACCTTTACATCGGAAACCGGGCAGGCGCTGACCTTTGGCAGGTTTGTCCAGTACCATGAGTATGAACCGGAGCGGCTGCTGGTGTCAGACACGTGGACCGGGTGGAAAGCCAGAGCGCGCCTGGCACCGGCCTCGTCTGATCCAGATCTGGCCTGGCTGAAACGGTCCCTGGTGAGGGCGGCATTTATTTCCGGGCCGGGGGAGATCGAGCGGCTGCGGCGAATTATTGGCCGGCTGGCATCCAAAGATGTTCCGGGCGCCCAGGAGCTGGCAGGAGAACAGGCCAATGCCATATATTACCGGCTGTGGGGCGACAAAGCAGACCGGTTCGGGTTTGCCGATCTGTCGGATGCGTTTCACCGCCTGGCACAGAATCCGTCCATTCTAAGGGATATGGAGGAAATCCTGGCCTGGGCCGGGGATGTCTCGACGGTGGCAGGGGAATTGCCGGACCTGCCGTTTCCCTGCTCCCTGGAGGTGCATGCCCAATTCAGCGCCACGGATATCCTGGCTGCCTTTGACCGGGCCACCCTGGCATCTGCCGGGCAGCGGGGGACAGGCGTGCTGCATTTCAGGGATATCAAGGCCTATGCCCTGTTGATCACCTTCCAGAAAACCGAAAAAGAGTTTTCCCCCACCACCATGTATGCGGATTATCCCATCAGCCGGTCCCTGCTGCACTGGGAGTCCCAGTCCAATACGGCCCTGGATTCGCCCACGGGACAGAACCTGGTGCATCATAAGATCCGGGGATACACCATATTGGTGTTTGCCCGGCCGAAGAAAAAACACAATAACTGCACGGTGCCGTTTGTGTTTTTAGGACCGGCCAGGCATGTGAGCCATCAAAAAGAACGGCCCATCCAGATGGTATGGGAGCTGCAGTATCCCATGCCCGTGGAGATGTTTGAGGAGAACAGACGGGGCGGGTGATGGGAATCCAGCATCTTTGCTTTGGATTTTCTATTTTTTGAATAGATCAGAGTGCGATCCGGTTCTTTCGAGGTATAAGTCTCTATCGGTTATTCGGTATATTAAAATCCAGTCAGGCTCAATGTGGCAATCTCGATGGTTTTTCCAGTTTCCTGAAAGGGGATGGTCTCGATAGATTGGTTCCAGCAATTTACCAGAGGATAGTTTTTCGACAGCGGTTCTGAGTTTTGAAAGGTCTTTGTTTTGTTTCTTGAGCCTTTTGTAATCCTTTTTAAATTGAGTTGTGTAATGGATATTCAACTATCAAGCTCCAGAAATAAATCATCAACGGAATCCGCTTTATGAAGGTTTTTACCTTGTTCCGAATCCTTTAGCACTTTGTCGGTAAGGTCATTGGGGAGTTTGATTTCAAATGGAATTCCATTATGTAAGGTTATCTGAGACAGGTACATTGATATCGCCTCTGACATCGAAATATTCAATTTTTTTAATATGATTTGCGCGTTTTGTTTTACCGCTGGATCAACACGGGTTTGTATGGTTGCTGTTCTTGTCATAATAAACTCCTGATATTGTATTGACAATTGCACTACAAACAATATACGGCAAAATATGAATAATTCAAACCATTTTTTTTACTTGACGAGATGGAAGCATGCCATATTCTGTTCCAGCAGGAGGGAGCAAAGAGCTATATCCATAATCTGCTGCGGCTGGGAAGCGGTGAAAAAACCGGCCAAGATAATTGACGCGGACCGTTTGTGTTTTTAGGACCGAATTTTTTGAATTCGTGCGTTTAGAAATATGATATACTTTAGAAAGCTTTAACAATTTTGGAGATTAATCAAATGATTGATAATTTGCGAGAACTACCGATATCAGAAAGAATACGGATAGTTGAAGATATCTGGGATAGCATTGCAGCAGATCAAAGCGCTTTACCTCTTACCAAAGAGCAGCGTACAGAACTTGATGGGCGGCTTGCCGCCTATAAAGCCGATGGTGTCAAAGGCCGCATTGCCAATGATGTGATTGCAGAGATGAAGAGCTTTGGTCCATAGATTTCCGTTTGGGGTATATTATCTGATCGATCAAAATTCCATTATAGTGGTAGCCGTTATGCATGGTAGCCGTCATCCCAAACGTTGGCAAAAGAGAACATGACATCAGGACATGAGCGAAAGACACCTGCACGTCACCTGTGCCATCATCGAACAGGACAGCTGTGTATTGGCGGCCCGGCGGAGCCGCGCCATGGCCATGCCTTTGAAGTGGGAGTTTCCCGGCGGTAAAATCAAGCCGGGTGAAACCCCTGAACACTGCCTTTGCCGGGAAATTGCCGAGGAACTGGCCATCAAGGTGGCCGTGCACCATGCCCTGGCTGAAAAGACCCATGCGTATCCGGAGTTTACCATCACCCTGTATCCCTTTTGTGTGCAGCATTATTTCCGGCATCTATCTTTTGAAATGATCTGATAAAATTGACAAAAAAATGTAGAAATGATAATTTTCCTTTAAATTTAGAAGGATAGAATCATTCAGACTGCCAAAAAATTGAGAAATAATTACCACCGGATGCTTTCAAAACGATTTCCGTATGCCGTCTACAACAAGCTCAAAGAAAATCCTTCAATGAGATTGTCAATTGCTTTCTTGAGAAG
>JAWOEP010000448.1:0-3638 GCA_046482705.1 Desulfotignum sp. | reverse complement strand
CCTGACCTGACCCGGGAAAAATTTGTGGCGGAAATGGAGAAAATAAAAGGATTCAAGGGTGTGGGGCCGGAAGTCAATTTCAAGCCTTTTGATCCGGAAGACATGTACAGCCGCCAGGGCACCCGCCAGACTTTTCTGGTCAAATGCCTGGCTGATGGCAAAGCGGAAAAACTTACCGACTGGATCACCCTGGATTAATTTGGATGCCGCCCTGCTGCAGGAGAATACCGGCAACAGGGCGGCTGCGAACCTGATACGTGGAGCCCGTGTTTTTATGACTTCGGATTTCCTGACCATTTCCAACCTGTTCATTTCTTTTGGCGGCATCAAGGCATTGCAGGATATCAGTTTTTCCATGGCACAGGGGGAGATATTTTCCGTGATCGGACCCAACGGTGCCGGGAAAACCACCCTGTTCAACTGTATATCCGGCCTTTACCGGCCAGATACCGGATCCATCCGGTTTGAAGGCACTGCCATAGAGAAAAAAAAGCCCCATGCCATCGCCCGGCTGGGGATCGCCAGGACCTTCCAGAACATCGAGCTGTTTTCCCATATGAACACCATGGAAAATATCATGCTGGGACGGCATCTCCACATGCATACCGGTTTGTTCCGGGGCATGTTCATGCGGGGCCGCCGGTCTTTTGCCGCCAGGGAGGAGATCCGGCACAGAGAGCAGGTGGAGCGGATCATCGACCTGCTGGAACTGCAGAACGTGCGGGATTTTCCAGTGGGGGCACTGCCCTACGGCACCCAGAAACTCATCGAGCTGGCCCGGGCCCTGGCCCTGGAACCCCGGCTGCTGCTTTTGGACGAACCCTGTGCCGGCATGAACCAGGAGGAAAAACAGGACATGATTTTCTGGATCAAGGATATCCAGGATGACCTGGGCATCACCATTCTGCTCATCGAGCATGACATGAAGATGGTCATGGATATTTCCGACCGGGTGCTGGCCATCAATTTCGGCCAGCCCGTCACCCTGGGCACACCCGAAGCGGTGCAGCAGAACAAAGAGGTGCGAAAAGCCTACATCGGAGAGGAGGAGCAGGATGGCCCATCTGCTGTCTGTTAAGAATATCGAGACCTATTACGGGCTGGTATATGCCATCCGGGGGGCGTCTTTTTCCGTGGAGGAGGGCAGCATCACCGCCATTTTAGGCAACAACGGTGCCGGCAAATCCACAGTTCTCAAAACCATCATGGGCCTGATCGAGGACCAGCCGGACAAGGGTGCCATCGAATATGACGGCACCCCTATCCAGGGGTGGGACACGGACAGGATTGTGCGCCAGGGTATCGCCTATGTGCCTGAGGGGCGGGAAATTTTTGAGGAACTCACGGTTGAGGAACATTTGACAATGGGGGCATATACCTGCACTGAGCGGTCGGGCATCCGCAGGGATATGGAACAGGTATATGCCTATTTCCCGGTGCTGGCCGATCGGACCCGCCAGTGGGCAGGGACCCTTTCCGGCGGGGAACAGCAGATGCTGGCCATCGGCCGGGCCCTGATGCTCAGACCCCGGCTTTTGATCCTGGACGAACCCTCCCTGGGACTTTCTCCCATCCTGGTCAAGGAGATCTTTTCCATTATCCGGCAGATCAACCGGAAGGGTACCACTATTCTGCTGGTGGAGCAGAACGCCCGCATGGCCCTGTCCATTTCCCGCACCGGCCTGATTCTGGAAAACGGGCGGTTTGTCATGAAGGGCCGGTCTGAAGATCTGTTGAATGATAAGGATGTCCAGGAGTTTTACCTGGGTATAAAATCAGAAACATCTGCCAAAGGGTTTCAGCGGTGGAAACGCAAAAAGGCATGGCGATGAACCAAGAAAATCTTGATACAGTTCCCGGGGTATTTTCCCGGACTGTGAAAAACAACCCTGAAAAGGTGGCCCTGCGTACCAAAAAGCTGGGGCTGTGGCATGATATATCTTTTGACCGGTTTTATACCCGGGTGCAGAAAATCGGGTGTGCCCTGGTGGCCATGGGACTGGAAAAAGGCGATGCCGCCTGTATCATCGGTGACAATGCAGTGGAATGGGTGGTCGCGGATCTGGGAATACAATGTGTGGGGGGCGTATCTGTGGGCATTTATGCCACCAATGCCTGGCAGCAGGTGTCCTATGTGGTGTCCCACAGTGACGCCAAATTTTTGTTTGTGGAAAATGAGGAACAACTGGACAAGTGGCTGCATTTCAGGGATCAGACACCCCTGCTTAAACAGGTCATTGTCTGGGATACCCGGGGGCTGACACAGTTTTCCGATCCCATGGTCACCTTCTTTGAAGATTTTCTGGAAAAAGGGAACCAGGTGCTTCAACAGAAACCCGGCCTTTTTTCCGAACGGGGCGGGCAGGTGAGCAGAGAAGACACAGCTGTAATCATCTACACCTCCGGCACCACAGGACCGCCAAAAGGGGCCATGCTCTCCCACGGCAATGTCACCTGGATGGCGGATGCCGTGGCCGCTGCAAACCAGGTGTATGATACAGACCAGGTGCTGTCGTTTCTGCCCCTGTGCCATATTTTTGAGCGCCTGTTTACCGTATTTATCCAGATCCGGTATGCCTATACCGTCAATTTTGTGGAAAAACCGGACACGGTAATGCAGAATATGATGGAGGTGTCCCCCACTGTGGGGTATGCCGTGCCCAGGATATGGGAAAAATATTATTCCAATGTCATGATCAAAATGGCTGATGCCGACTGGTTCAAGCGGACCGTTTTCCGGGCAGCCCTGAAAATAGGGGAGCAGCGGGCGGATAAGATCATGCACTTTTTACCGGTACCGCTGTACCTGCAATCTCTTTTTTATCTGGCTGATTTTGCGGTGTTCAGAAAACTCAGAGAACGGCTGGGATTTGAGCGGATACGGATAGCCTATTCCGGGGCTGCCCCTATTTCCCAGGAGGTGCTGCGGTTTTTTCAGTCCATCGGCATGAACCTGATTGAAGGGTATGGCCAGACAGAAGGCACCGGGGTCACCACCCTGTCCCCGGAGGGCCGGGTCAAGTTCGGTACCGTGGGCCAGGCCCTGCCGGATACCGATATTAGAATCGCTGAAGACGGCGAAATCCTGGTGAGATCCCCCGGGGTGTTCAAGGGGTATTACAAAGGAGAAGATGCCACAGCCCAGACCATAAAAGAGGGCTGGCTGCTCACCGGAGATGTGGGGGAAATGGATGCAGACGGGTTTCTAAAAATTACGGACCGGAAAAAAGATATCATTGTTACGGCCGGCGGCAAGAACATCACCCCCCAGTATATTGAAAACAAGCTCAAGGCCAGTGTTTACATCAATGATGCCGTGGTAATCGGGGACCGCAGAAAGTATTTGACCTGCCTGATCATGATCGATGAAGACAATGTGGTCAAATATGCCCAGGACCACAAAATTCAGTTTTCCACCTACAGGGATCTCACCGGAAACCCGGAAGTGACACATCTTATTGACAAAGAGGTGGCGGCCGTGAACCAGACCCTTGCCAGGGTGGAAAACATCCGCAAATTCACCATCCTGCCCAAACGTCTCTATGAAGAGGACGGCGAGGTCACCCCCACCATGAAAATCAAGCGCAAGATTGTGCATGAAAGGTTTGCAGATGTCATCGAGGCCATGTACCGCTGAT
>JAWOEP010000394.1:0-11055 GCA_046482705.1 Desulfotignum sp. | reverse complement strand
GGAAATATGGGAAAAACGGTTCGGGAACAGCCGGATCAAAAGATTTTCAGCCACCTTTGCCGGTGGGTTCATCATACTTTTTGCCGCCAGACTGGCAGGCGGCTGTACCCTGGGGCTGTTTATTTCCGGATCAACACAGCTGGCTGTCAGCGGATTGTATTTCGGGGTGCTTATCTTTGCCGTTGCCATGGTCACCGCCCGCCTTGTATACGGCAGTAATGGAAAGGAGGAATAATGGGTTCAGAAATATGGCTGGGGCTATTCTCCGGCATTGCCTTTGGATTTGTGATCCAGCGCGTCGGCGCAACCAATCCACATAAAATGGCCAGGGCCCATCTGATGATGGAAGGGGATATCCCGAAATTCATGCTCATGGCGGTTATCCTCTCGGCCATAGGGCTTTTGGGACTGGAGACCGCCGGGGTGGCCAATACCCGGGTACTGCCCACCAGTCTGGTGGCCACGGGAGTAGCAGGTATTTTGTTCGGTATTGGCTGGGGATTTTGCGGATACTGCCCCGGCACCACCTGGGCTGCGGCAGGAGAGGGACGTATGGATGCTGTTTTTGCCCTTATCGGCGGACTTGCCGGTGCAGCGGTTTTTGCTCACCTGCACGAATTTTTCATACCATTGCTTTATGATCCTTCGAATGTGGGCCAGATCACCCTTGCGGACTGGACAGGCAGCAGGCCTGCTGCGGTTGTTCTGCTGGTTTTTATATTCGGCCTGTGCACAGGTGCCATCCATTTTTTATGGAAGGAAAAAAATGGCGGCCAGATGCACTAATATAAAGAATATCCCTGTTGCCTTTCTGGTCTTCCTTGTTTTAGTGGCCATCATCTGTTCCGGATGTCCCGGCCCGCAGCAAGACAGGCAGACAAGCCTGAAAATACCCAGAGGATATGTGGACCGGCTTGACATCCAGCTGAAGGACCGTTTGCTGGGATTCGGCCCCTTTGTGGGATATTATTTCAAGCCGGAAAATCCAAAGGACCTGAGCCGGCTTTCTTTTGTCTGTTATAATGAAAATTCTTTTTACACCCGTGACCTGCCGGAAAATACCCTTTTGTTTGAAGGGGATGCAGTGTTGACCCAGCTTGTGGACACAGGCTTTCGTTTGCCCTCAGATGACCGGATCAACCCGGTATTTTTTGGAGATGCACCCCAAAAATGGGTGAATACCCGCCCCCGGCCCCGGGATGAATACCTTCATTTTCATTCCTGTTATGATGGGTTGGGTCCTGTACGTGCAGGATATTGGATCCGGCATGAAGGCAAAGCTTCTTTTACCTATGACATGGGCGGCCGCCTTGGTCCGGAAAGTCCCCTTTACCACGAGGTTCAACCCGGTATTGACCGGCAGTTTGCAAAAATCATGGAATTTGATGCAGGCCCGGACCACGAACACGGTGCAAAACAGTAAACGCAAACAGGAACTTTTTTTCACCCTAAAGGGAGGTAGCATGAAAATCTTTGGCAGAGTATTCATTGTTGGATTATTGGCGTTATTTCTCGGGCTGGCCCCAAACGCGGGAAAAGCAGCCGAGCAGAAGAGCGTTGCCGAAAAAATCCTTGAGATACTGCTGGACAGGGGAGAGATCACCCCCCGGCAGTACCGGGAACTGAAAGAGGAAGCCCGGGCAGAGCATGAGGCCCTTATCAGAAAAGAGGAAGAGGACTGGGACGTCAAATGGAAAAACGGCCTCAGCGCTGAGAGCCCGGACGGCAATTTCTTCATTAAGCTGGGTGGCCGGGTTCAGATTGACTGGGCCTCCATATCTGCGGACGATGAAGTCGAAGACGCCCTGGGCGAAGACTTCGAAGGATTCGGCACAGAATTTAGACGGGCAAGGCTCTTCATGTCCGGCATGATTTACAAAGTGGCCGAATACAAGGCCCAGTTCGATTTTGCCGGTGACGAGGTCACGGCCAAGGATCTCTATCTCGGTCTGACCGATATTCCGGTCGTGGACAAAATCCGCATCGGCCATCAGAAAGAGCCCTTCTCCCTGGAGGAACAGACCAGTTCCAAATACATCACCTTTCTGGAGCGGGGCCTGCCCAATGTCTTTTCTCCCGGCCGCAATATGGGGGTACAGATCATGAACTCGGCCCTGGACAAGAAACTGTTCTGGGGTGCGGGCGTTTTCTGGGACACCGAAGACGGCGCCGAAAACTTCAATGACTTCGCAGATTACAACATCACCGCCCGTGTAGCAGGTACGCCCTGGTACTCGGAAGGCGGCCGGCGGCTTTTGCACCTGGGCCTGGGGTACAGCCACCTGTTCCGGGATGATGAAGAGACTGCATTCCGCTTTCGCCAGCGGCCTGAAATCCATCTGGCACAGGCACGAACTGTGGACACCGGCGATATTGATGACTTCCCCCGCTTTTTTGACGGCCAGGATCTGATCGGGGCCGAAGCAGCCGTGGTTTTCGGCCCCCTGTCGGTCCAGGGTGAATACATCCGGGCCATGGTCGACGGTATGAACGAAGATTACGACTTCAACGGCGCCTATGTCTATGCCAGCTATTTCCTGACTGGAGAGAGCAGACCTTACAAAGGCGGCTCTTTCAGCCGGGTCAAACCTGACAGCAACTTCGATCTTCAAGGTGGTTTAGGGGCATGGGAAATCGCGGTCCGGTGGTCCTGGCTCGATCTGACCGACGGGGGCATAGACGGCGGAGAGGAAACCAACTACACCGTGGGCGTGAACTGGTACCTCAATCCTGCCCTGCGGGTTATGGTCAACTATGTCTATGGCAACGTGGAAGACCGCGATATTGACGGCACCATAAGCGATGCAGACATAAACGCTGTTGCCGGACGGTTTGCCATTGATTTTTAGATGGGCAGGATGTTTTTTCAAAAATTTCCTGTACTGTTAATCAAAAGCCTTTTTTCCGGGTAACTTCCGGATCTATGGCAATGATCTGCCCGATATCCATGATCTGGTACCGCTCTTTGTCCAGGTGGTTGTCTGTGATGTAGCGGGCCAGGTCCAGACCGGGATACCCGGCTGGTTCATCCCCCAGATGGAAAGTGCCCCACTGGGTGGGGATGAAATACCGGGCGTTCAGGTCTGCAAACCCCTTGACCGCCTCGGCAATGTTCATGTGGTTGTAGGCCATGAACCACCGGGGATGATAGGCAGTGGTGGCCATAAATGCATAATCGATGCCGGGAAACCGTTTACCGATCTCCTTGAACCCTTTGAAGTAACCGGAATCTCCGCCGAAATACAGGGTGACTTCCGGGGTGATGAGCAGCCAGGATGCCCACAAGGAACGGTTTCTGCCCTGGGTGATCCGCTGGGACCAGTGCTGGGCCGGCAGACAGATGAGCCGGGTGCCGGGTGCCGGAAGGTACTCTTCCCACCAGTCCATCTCGTGCACCACCTGCTTGTTCATCTTCTCCACCATGTTTTTCAGGCCCAGGGGCACAAACACCGGGGTTTCTGGCGGTAGTTTCTTCATGGTGGCCCGGTCCAGGTGGTCATAGTGGTTATGGGAAATAACTATGTTCACTTCCGGTACCAGCAGATTGAGCTCCTCCAGGGTCAACGCAGGCGGGGTGACCCTGGCCGGGACCAGAGCCCGTTTAGAGAAGATGGGGTCTGTAAGCCAGTATGTATTGTTGATACGCACCAGAAAACTGTTATGTCCGATCCAGAGGATAAAATCCCCTTTGGTCTGTGCCAGGCGCAAGGCCGTATTCGGCAGAACCCCCGGTAAAAAGTGCTGCTCTTCTTTTGTGTAATCGGTTTTGGAAAACAGTTTCCACCACACAACATCCAGAAAGCTTTTGTCCGGCATGGGCATCCAGGGCGCAAAATATCGGCCGTCATCAAAATGGGGGGCATACAGGTCGGATGGGCTGGTATGTGCCACCTGGATCTCCCAGGATTTTTCCGAAAAAGTTTGTTTTTCTTTCGGGGTGCAGGCGAAGATCACGGCTGTGATCATAACCCCTGCAAGCAAAAGAATCCCATACCTGAAAGATTCGACAAATTTGGATTTCATCAAAAAAATCCCCTTTCCTGTAAAAAAATGGGTGTCAATCTCTCACAGAACCTATATATTGGAACAGGCAAAGTCAACAGGATTTACCCAAAGACCGGGGCAAACGCACAGGGGGCTTGATCAAAGGCTTGAAGTCACAGTTTCAGGCGATTGCCCTGAATATGACTGAATATGATTTGTCCCAACCCGGTAACCATTAACGCTGAATCAGGAGGACCCCGTGCTAACACCCATCAAGATCGGCATCAGCTCCTGCCTGCTGGGCAACCTTGTCCGGTATGACGGCGGCCACAGCCATGACCGGTTTCTCACCCAGACCCTGGGATTGTTCACTGAATATGTACCGGTGTGCCCGGAAGTGGAATGCGGCATGCCCACCCCCAGGGATTCGCTGCGCCTGGTGGGGGACCCGGAAAATCCCCGGCTGGTTACCCGGAAAACAGGAGAAGATCACACAGAGCAGATGCACACATGGATACAAAACAAACTGCCGATCCTGGAAAAGGAAAACCTGTGCGGATTTATCTTCAAGAGCAAATCCCCCAGCAGCGGCCTTTACCGCATCAAGGTATACGGAGATGACGGCAAGATGCGCAGCAACGGCACCGGCCTGTTTGCCCGTGCGTTTACGCAGCATTTTCCCAGAATACCGGTGGAAGAGGCGGGCCGGCTCAATGATCCCAAGCTTCGGGAACATTTTATTGAAAATATTTTTTCCTTTCAGCGGTGGCGCCGTTTTCTGGAAAACAATCCCACCCCGGGCAAACTGGTGGCATTTCACACCGAAAACAAGCTGCTTATCCTTTCCCACAGCCAGGACATTTACCGACAGATGGGCAAACTGGTGGCCCGGGGCAAACACCAGCCTCCAGCACAATTGTTTGATGCTTATGAAGTTCTCCTGCTCAAGGCCCTGGATTTAAAAACAACCATTAAGAAAAATATCAATGTCCTTCACCATGCCATGGGCTTTTTTAAAAAAGATCTGACAAAGGATGAAAAACAGGAGTTGTTATCCAGTATCGACCAATACCGGGACGGATATGTCCCGCTTATCGTTCCTTTGACCCTGATCAAACACTATGTGTTAAAATATGACCAGCCCTGGCTCAGGTCCCAGACATACCTTAACCCGCATCCTTTTGAACTGAAGCTGAGAAATTATTTTTAACAAACAAAGACAGACCAGGACAACCGGCAGCGGCAGAATACTTTTCAGACAGGGTATGAATTCTGAATATGAAGGCCCCGGGTAATGACAAGATGTCCTTGACACGGCAGGGAAAAGTATTTTATGGAATTAACTATAACAATGATTGATTAAACAAGGAGAGAATTCATGGCATATGATTTTAATTTAAATGAAGTTTTTGAAATGGCCATCCAGATTGAGGCAAATGGTGCTAATTTTTACAGAAAAGCTGCCGGATTTCAGCAGGACCCTGCAGACAAAGAATTTCTGGAAAAACTGGCCCGCATGGAGGACAAACACAAACAAATCTTTGAAGAGATGCGCCAGGAAGTATCAGATGCGGAAAAACAGCAGACCGTGTTTGATCCGGCAAATGAGCTGTCCATGTACCTCAAGGCCATGGCAGACTCCCATGGCGGCGAAGGCAGCCCGGATATTGCTGATTCATTTACTGGAAAAGAATCCATTGAGGAGATCATAACTACGGCCATCGATCTGGAAAAAGAATCCATCCTGTTTTATCTGGGCCTCAAGGACATGGTACCCCCCAAATACGGTCATGACAAACTGGATCACATCATCAAGGAAGAAAAACTGCATGTGGCCCAATTGAATGGATTTTTAAAAAAAGCCACCACTTAAGATATTAAATTTCACCCGCCAGGACCCGGTATCAGGGTATATTCCCGGCGGGTGATCCTTTTTCTGCTGGTTTACCGGCAGCCTGGAATTTCCCCGGCTTAATTTGGTTTACATTAATCATTGCATATGACCGATACCTCCACAAATCGTCTGAAATCCAAGCTTTTTAAAGAGCCGTTTAATATTATTGTTCCCATATGGTCTGTTTTCCTGGTATTTGTCTTAAGCATCTTCTTTGCCTTTATCCCCTCCCTGAAAACCAATCTCATTGACCAGAAAAAAGAGATGATCCAGACACTGACTGACAGTGCCGTCAGCCTGTTGTCTGAATACCAGCAGCAGGTTGCTGCTGGTGAATTGTCCCTGGTTGAGGCAAAATCCAGGGCCATGGAACAGATACGCTATATGCGGTATGGAGCGGAAGCCAAAGATTATTTCTGGATTATTGATATGCACCCTTTCATGGTCATGCACCCTTACAGCACGGACCTGGAAGGAAATGACCTGACCAGTTTTACAGATCTCCGGGCCAACCACCCCTTTCTGGCCATGGTGGAAACGGTCATGGGTCATGGGGAAGGCTATGTAAATTATTACTGGCAATGGAAAGACGCCCCCCACAGAATCGTACCCAAGCTTTCCTATGTCAAAGGATTTGAACCCTGGGGATGGATTGTGGGAACCGGCATATATATGGAAGATGTGGAGGCTGAAATCAGCGGCATCCTCGACGGCCTGAATACCATATTCACCTCTGTCCTGCTTTTTGTTCTCGCCCTTTCTGCCTATATCACCTGGCAGACCATCAGCATCAGAGACAAGAAAGAACGTGTTAAAAACACACTGAAACAGGAAAGAGAAACCCTTTCCATGATACTGGAGAGCACCCCTCAGGGTATCTCCCTGGTTGACAATGACGGCAGGTATCTTTATGTGAATTCCTGTTTCACCAAAATTACCGGTTATACCCTTGAAGATATTCCAACCAAAAAACAGTGGTTTGAAAAAGCCTATCCTGACAAAGCATACCGAAAAAAAGTGATGAAAACCTGGGGCAATGATATTTCCAGTCTCGAAGCAAGCCATGTGCGGGAATTTCAAATCACCTGCAAAAGTGGAGAAACCAAATACATTGAATTTCGGTCCTGTTTTATGGAGGATAAAAAAATATCGGTTTTAACGGATGTTACCGATAGAAAAGAAACAGAAGAAATAAGCCGGGAAAAAGACCGGCTCCAGGCGGTACTCGAACTCGCCGGTGCGGTCTGCCATGAGATGAACCAGCCCTTGATGAGCATATCAGGATATTTTGAACTCATCCTGATGGATATGCCTGTACAAGACCCCAATTACCCGCGAATCAAAAAAATTCAGTCCCAGCTGGAAAGAATGGCAGGTATTACCAAAAAATTGATGAAGATTTCAAAATACCAGACCAAAGACTATCTGAACGGCAAAATACTGGATATAGCAGGACCTTCAGACACCCAAACCGAAGGATCCGTACCCACTGCCCCGGATGTTGACACTGACACCCACAAAAAACCATGAAACCCAAGGCTTTTAAAGTGGTGACAGTCCGGGTATCAAAAACAGGCAGCAGGCCTGCTTATTTTACAGGGCCAGGGCATCCGGATCCGGCGTTGTTTTGATGGTCTGCTTGTCTCCTGCCAGGTGGCGTCGTGCTTTTTCCTTGTTCTTTTTTATCAGGATATGCAGTTTATCAGCCAGACCGTCAATGGCGGAATACATGGTTTCTGCTTCTTCTTTTGCATGAATTTTAAGCTTTTCACAGCTCAGGTTGATCTCTGCAATATGGCGTATTTTTTCAACAGACAAAACAAGGTTTGCGTCTGCCGGTGCATCCAGCATTTTTTCCAGTTTTTCCAGTTTTTCCTGTACATAGGATTTGAGGGCATCTGAGGATTCGATCTTCTTGAAAGTAATGGATATCTGCATACAAATTCCTCCTGTTAAGGTGTTGGCTGACATAACAAAATCATTTTAACATAAAATGTGCACCAATAACAGCAAAGTCAATTTTTTTCCAGCCATTTTCTGTGCTTGTTACAAATTATCAATTCATGTATAGTAAATACCACTGCATTCTCATTTTCTGAAAAGGAGACCGTCATGATCAAAGCAAGCGATATCATGGAAACCAACATTATCTGCGTGACCCCTGACACAGATATCCCCAAAGCAGTGCGGATACTGCTTGACAAGCATATCAACGGGGTCCCCGTGGTCAATGACAAAGAAGAACTGGTGGGTATCCTGTGCCAGAGCGACCTGATCTTTCAGCAAAAAGATATGCCTGTCCCCCCGATTTTCACCATTCTGGATTCCATCTTTCCTTTGTCCTCATCCAAAAAAATTAATGAAGAATTTCACAAAATTGCTGCCACCACCGTGGCCCAGGCCATGGTAAAAGATGTGGTGTCAGTGGCACCGGACACCCCGGTGAGTGAAATCGCAAGCCTTATGGTGGAAAAACATTTTCACACCATCCCGGTGGTAAAAAACAAAAAACTGGTGGGCATCATAGGAAAGGAAGATGTGCTGAAAACTCTGACCCCTTGATACCTGATACCGGCATCTGTCTGCCGGTATCAGAAATCCATCTTTTATCAACAATCCCCACCCAACCCATGGAGGGCCGTCATGGCATATTTTGATTTCACCAGCTTTGAAGTATCATTTCATCAATATATAAAATATATTCTGGGCAAGCCCCTGGGTGAAACCACCAAAAAGGACCAGCTCAATGCAGTATCCTATGCCGTGGGCAAATATTTAATGGACATCAATTTCGAAACCCAGGAACGCTACACAAAAAATGGGGCCAAAAAGGTCTATTATCTGTCCATGGAATTTCTCATCGGCCGGCTTTTGTCCAACAACCTGCTTAATCTGGGAATTTTTGATGCCTGTGCCCGTTTTTTGAGAAAACAAGGTATCAACCTGGAAAAGCTGGTGGAGGAAGAAGAGGATCCTGCCCTGGGAAACGGCGGTCTGGGAAGGCTGGCCGCCTGCTTTCTGGATTCCTTGGCCAGCCTGGACATGCCGGGATTCGGATATGGCATCAACTATGATTACGGGCTGTTCCACCAGGTGATCACCAATGGATACCAACGGGAAAAACCGGATTACTGGCCCAACCGGTCTTCGCCCTGGCTGATCCGCCGCTCCGGGGAAAAATACATGCTGCCCATTTACGGAAAAATTGAAGACACCCTGGACTGGAACGGTGAATACAACCCCATGTGGACCAAATGGAAACTGTTCATCGGCCGTCCCCATGATATCCTGGTAGCAGGGCACGGCGGGCGTACTGTGAACCGGCTCAGGCTTTTTTCCGCCGCAGCCTCTGAAGACTTTGACATCAATATTTTTAATGACGGGGATTATATAAAGGCAGTGGAAAGGAAAATCAGGTCTGAAAGCGTCACCAAAATCCTGTATCCGTCTGATGCCAAAGATGTGGGAAAAGAACTGCGGTTGATTCAGGAATATTTTCTGGTAGCCTGTGCCATCCGGGATATCATCCGCAGCTATGAAATCCACCATAAAAATTATAAAAATTTCCATGAACATGTAGCCATCCAGCTCAATGACACCCATCCGGCCCTGGCTGTTGCAGAACTTATGCGTATCCTGGTGGATGAAAAAGGCCTGGAATGGGAAAACGCCTGGGAAATTACAGGAAAAACCCTGGCCTTCACCAACCATACCCTGCTGCCCGAAGCCCTGGAAACCTGGCCGGTATCCCTGCTGAACAAGGTTGTGCCCCGGCATATGCAGATCATCTTTGAAATCAACCAGCGCTTCATTGAATCGGTGAAAACCAGATTCGGCACCAACACCGATGAAATGGTAGCCCGCATGTCAATTATCCAGGAAGGCGGTGAACAGCAGGTGCGCATGGCCAACCTGGCCATCATCGGCAGCCACTCGGTGAACGGGGTTGCCAGGGTACATTCAGATTTGGTCAAAACCCGGCTGGTCCCGGAATTTTATTCACTGTGGCCGGAAAAATTCAACAACAAAACCAACGGGGTCACCCCCAGGCGGTGGATGGTGGCCTGTAATCCGGAGCTGGCAAAACTGATCACCGATGCCATCGGCAGGCGCTGGATCGCGGATCTGGAACTTATCTGGGAACTGGAAGCATTCCAGGATGATCCCGGATTTCTGGACCGGTTCAGGGAAGTGAAACAGACCAATAAAAAAGCTTTGGCAGCCTACATCAAAGACACGGTGCTGGAAACCGTGGATCCAGAATCCATATTTGACATCCAGGCCAAACGCATCCATGAATACAAGCGGCAACTGCTCAATGTGCTGCACATCATCCACCTGTATTTATCCATCAAGGAGGACAAAAAAGATATCGGTGCCGCCCGGACCTTTATATTTGCGGGCAAGGCTGCCCCGGGGTACCATGTCGCCAAGCTTATCATCAAACTGATCCACAACCTGGCAGAGGTGATAAACAAGGACCCCCAGGTGAACAAACAGCTCAAGGTTATATTCCTGCCTGACTACCGGGTGAGCCTGGCGGAGCGCCTCATCCCGGCAGCAGATGTCAGCGAACAGATTTCCACTGCCGGCATGGAAGCCTCGGGCACCGGCAACATGAAATTTGCCATGAACGGGGCACTGACCATCGGCACCATGGATGGTGCCAATATTGAAATTTATGAACAGGTGGGCAAAGACAACATGTATATATTCGGATTAACCGTGGAAGAGGTGGAAGAATTGCGGCCCCGTTACCTTCCCAGGGAATATCTGGAAAAAGATGAACGGCTCAGACGAATCATATATGCCCTGCGGTCCGATCGGTTCAGTCAGTCAGATCCCGGCCTTTTCCGGTCCCTGTACAACCTGCTCATGTCTCCCACAGACATTTACCTGCATCTTGCTGATTTCAGTACCTATACCGGTGCCCAGGAAGCCATCGGTAAAGATTTTCAGGATGCTGCCAAATGGAGCACCAAAGCCCTTATGAATACAGCCCGCACCGGCACTTTTTCCAGTGACAGGACCATCAAGGCCTATGCCGGCGAAATATGGGGAATAAAATCCCAGCTCCAGGAACAGGACCGCTGGTAAAAATGGATGTGTCTGTCCCGGTTATCCGTCGCTGTTCTTATTACATGGCAACAAAAGCGCTGACATCTTCGATCAGATGG